>NZ_JBPQTW010000012.1:0-71225 GCF_051386535.1 Streptomyces sp. URMC 127 | reverse complement strand
CCCCGGAGGGACACCGCGCGGAACCAGCCCCTCCATCCCGCGTCCATCCGCCCCACGCCCCGCGTTCAGATCCCGTCAAACGCGAAAAACCCGGGGTTTTGACCCCCATCTCAGCGGAAAACCTCGTGGCGCGCCCCGCACACCGCCGATCGAGGGACCGCCATGCCCGTCACGTACGTGTCCGGAACCGCCCCCGGCGCCCTGCCGTTCGTCGGGCACGCCTGGCCGCTCATGCGCCGGCCCCTCGACTTCCTGCGCTCCCTGCCGGCCCACGGCGACCTGGTGGAGATCCGCCTCGGCTCCGTGCCGGCCTACGTGCCGTGCCATCCCGAGCTCCTGCGCCAAGTCCTCTTCGACGACCGGACCTTCGACAAGGGAGGCCCGTTCTTCACCCGGCTCCGCGACATCGTCGGCAACGGCCTCGGCAGCTGCGCGCACCAGGACCACCGGCGCCAGCGCCGCCTCGTCCAGCCCGCCTTCCACCGCGCCCGCCTCGACGGCTACGCCGCCGTGATGGCGGAGGAGGCCGCCCGCCTGTCCGCCTCCTGGCGCGCGGGGCAGACCGTCGACGTCTTCCCCGCCATGTTCGGCCTCGCCCTGCGGACCGTCACCCGCACCCTCTTCTCGGCCCGTATCGCCGAGGACGACGTGGCCCGCCTCCAGCAGTCCTTCGCCGTCGCGCTCAGCGGCCTCTTCCGGCGGATGTTCGTCCCCGGGCCGGTGCAGCGCCTGCCGCTGCCCGCCAACCGCCGCTACGCGCGGGCCCTCGCCGAGCTGCACTCCATCGTCGACCGCCTCGTCGCCGCGTACCGGCGCAGCGGGACGGACCACGGCGACCTGCTGTCCACCCTGATCGCCGCCCGGGACGAGGACGGCGGAGGGCTGACCGACACGGAGATCCACGACCAGGTCATGACGATGGTCTTCGGCGGTTCGGAGACCATGGCCGCGTCCCTGACCTGGACCCTGTACGCGCTGGCCCGGCACCCGGAGGCGGCCCGGGAGCTCCACGAGGAGCTCGACGCGGTCCTCGGCGACGGGCCCGTGACGCCCGCCGACGCGGCCCGCCTGCCCCGCACGGGGCAGGTCGTCACGGAGGCGCTGCGCCGCTACCCGCCCGCATGGCTGTTCACGCGCGTCACCACCGCCCCGGTGGAGATGGCCGGGCGCCGTCTGCCGGCCGGCAGCACGATGGTCGTCAGCCCGCCCGTCGTCCACCTCAACCCGGCCGTGCACCCGTGCCCGGAGGAGTTCCGCCCCGCGCGCCGGCCTGCCGGCCGGCCCGGGCCGGCGCCCCGCGAGGCCGCCGCGATCTTCGGCGCGGGGGCCCGCAAGTGCATCGGCGACGCCTACGCCATGACCGAGGCCACGCTCGCGCTGGCCACCTTCTGCCACCGGTGGCGCATGGAATGCGCGCCGGGCGCGGACCTGAGCCTGCCCGCCCTGGCGACCGTGCAGTACCCGCGCCGTCTGCTGCTGCGGCTCACGGAGCGCAGGACGCCCTGAGGTGACGGGGACCGGCCGTGCGGGGACGGCGCCCGAGCAGGCAGTATGGGGGGAGACGAAGCCGTACGGCGCCGTACACCGTCGTACCCGCGCCGTACAGCCGCACGATGCGGAACGTTCCGACCCACGTCTGCAACGCACCCGACATCATGTGGTGGGATGCTCTATGCCCCCGATGTGCCCCGAGGCTTGGGAAGGGGCGGCCTGACCAGCGAGGATGGGTAGCTATGGATAAGCAGCAGGAGTTCGTGCTCCGCACCCTGGAAGAGCGCGACATCCGGTTCGTGCGGCTGTGGTTCACCGACGTGCTCGGCTACCTGAAGTCCGTGGCCGTCGCCCCCGCCGAGCTGGAGCAGGCCTTCGACGAGGGCATCGGCTTCGACGGCTCCGCGATCGAGGGCTTCGCGCGGGTCTACGAGTCCGACATGATCGCCAAGCCGGACCCGGGCACCTTCCAGATCCTGCCCTGGCGCGCGGAGGCCCCCGGCACCGCCCGGATGTTCTGCGACATCCTCATGCCGGACGGCTCGCCCTCCTACGCCGATCCGCGCTACGTCCTCAAGCGCATCCTCGCCAAGACCTCCGACCTCGGCTTCACCTTCTACACCCACCCCGAGATCGAGTTCTTCCTGCTGAAGGACAAGCCGGTGGACGGCACCCGCCCGGTGCCCGCCGACTCCTCCGGCTACTTCGACCACACCCCGCAGAACGTGGGCATGGACTTCCGCCGCCAGGCCATCACCATGCTCGAATCCATGGGCATCTCGGTCGAGTTCAGCCACCACGAGGGCGCCCCGGGCCAGCAGGAGATCGACCTGCGCTACGCCGACGCGCTCTCCACCGCCGACAACATCATGACCTTCCGGCTCGTGATGAAGCAGGTGGCGCTGGAGCAGGGCGTGCAGGCCACGTTCATGCCGAAGCCGTTCTCCGAGTACCCCGGCTCGGGCATGCACACCCACCTCTCCCTCTTCGAGGGGGACCGCAACGCCTTCTACGAGTCCGGAGCCGAGTACCAGCTGTCCAAGGTCGGCCGGTCCTTCATCGCCGGCCTGCTGCGGCACGCGGCCGAGACCTCCGCCGTCACCAACCAGTGGGTCAACTCCTACAAGCGGATCTGGGGCGGCTCGAAGCGCACCGCGGGCGCCGGCGGCGAGGCGCCCTCGTACATCTGCTGGGGCCACAACAACCGCTCCGCGCTCATCCGCGTGCCCATGTACAAGCCCGGCAAGACCGGCTCCACGCGCGTCGAGGTCCGCTCCATCGACTCCGGCGCCAACCCGTACCTGACCTACGCGGTCCTGCTGGCCGCGGGCCTGAAGGGCATCGAGGAGGGCTACGAGCTCCCGGCCGGCGCCGACGACGACGTGTGGGCGCTGTCCGACTCCGAGCGCCGGGCCATGGGCATCGAGCCGCTGCCGCAGAACCTGGGCGAGGCCATCGAGCTGATGGAGCGCAGCGAGCTGGTCGCCGAGACCCTCGGCGAGCACGTCTTCGACTTCTTCCTGCGCAACAAGAAGCAGGAGTGGGAGGAGTACCGCTCGGAGGTCACCGCGTTCGAGCTCCGCAAGATGCTGCCGGTGCTGTGACCGGGGCCCCGGGGCCGGCCCGCGCCGCTCCGGGGGCCGCCTTCGGCCCCGGGGCGCCGGGGCGGCCCGCGGCTATCATTGCGGCAGCGCGAGCGAGAGGGCCACGATGACTGTGCCTCAAGGGCGTCGCAGCAGCGCGTACAGCCTGCTGCTGCGGCACGGGTTCACCGACACCGCGGCCGCCGAGCGGCGCCTGGCCGCCCCGGTGCTCGCCTCCGTGCGGACCGATCCCGTCCTGCTCGACGCCCTGGGCGCCACCGCCGATCCCGACCTCGCCCTGCAGGGCCTGGTGCGGCTCGTGGAGGCGCTCGACCGGCGCGGGGGCCGCGACCGCCAGGCCCTCCTGGACACCCTCGTGACGGCCAAGCCGCTGCGCGACCGGCTGCTCGGGGTGCTCGGTGCCTCCGAGGCCCTCGGCGACCACCTGGCCCGCCACCCCGGCGACTGGCACGCCCTCGTCACCTACGAGGCGGCCGATCTCAACCCGGGCGTCCCGGAGTTCGAGCAGGCGCTGGCCGACGGCTCGCGCGCGGGCCGGGAGGCCGGGCTGAGCGCGGCCGACGCCCTGCGCGCCGCCTACCGCCGCTGCCTGCTGACCATCGCCGCCCGCGACGTGTGCGGCACGACGGACATAGCGCAGACCGCCGCCGAGCTCGCCGACCTCGCCACGGCCACCCTGCGCGCCGCCCTCGCCATCGCCGCCGAGGAGCAGCCCGCGGACGCCGCAGCCTGCCGGCTCGCCGTCATCGGCATGGGCAAGTGCGGCGGCCGGGAGCTCAATTACGTCTCCGACGTGGACGTCGTCTTCGTGGCGGAGGCGCGGGAGGGCACGGCCGAGGGCTCCGCCCTGCAGGCCGCCACCCGGCTCGCGTCCCGCATGATGCGCGTCTGCTCCGACGTCACCCCCGAGGGCACCATCTGGCCCGTGGACGCCAACCTGCGCCCCGAGGGCCGCAACGGCCCCCTCGTGCGCACCCTCTCCAGCCACCTCGCCTACTACCAGCGCTGGGCCAAGACCTGGGAGTTCCAGGCCCTCCTCAAGGCCCGCCCGGTCGCCGGCGACCTCGCCCTCGGCCGGGCGTACGCCGACGCCGTCGCCCCGCTGGTGTGGCAGGCGGCCGAGCGCGAGAACTTCGTGCCCGACGTGCAGCAGATGCGCCGCCGCGTGGTCGCGTCCATCCCCGCGGGCCAGGTCGACCGCGAGCTGAAGCTCGGCCCGGGCGGGCTGCGCGACGTCGAGTTCGCCGTGCAGCTGCTGCAGCTCGTCCACGGCCGCTGCGACGCCACGCTCCGCGCCTCCGGCACCCTCGACGCCCTGACCGCGCTCGCCGCGGGCGGCTACGTGGGCCGCTCCGACGCCGCCGCCCTCGACGCCGCCTACCGCTTCCTGCGCACCATGGAGCACCACATCCAGCTCCACCGCCTGCGCCGCACGCACCTGATGCCGGAGGCCGAGGCCGACCAGCGCCGTCTCGGCCGCTCCCTGGCCCGCGTCCTGCAATGGCCGCCGGGTACGGAGCCCGTGGACGGTCTCGGCCGCGAGTGGAGGCGGCACGCCCGCGAGGTGCGCCGCCTGCACGAGAAGCTCTTCTACCGGCCGCTGCTGGACGCCGTCGCCCAGCTGGAGCCCGGCGAGATCCGGCTCAGCGCCAAGGAGGCGGGCAACCGCCTGCAGGCCCTCGGCTACGCCGACCCCGCCGCCGCCCTGCGCCACCTGGAGGCGCTGGCCTCGGGCGTGTCCCGCAAGGCGGCCATCCAGCGCACGCTGCTGCCCGTCCTGCTCGGCTGGTTCGCCGACTCCGCCGACCCCGACGCCGGTCTGCTGAATTTCCACAAGGTCTCCGACGCCCTCGGCCGCACCCCCTGGTACCTGCGGCTGCTGCGCGACGAGGGCGCCGCCGCCGAGAACCTCGCCCGCGTCCTGTCCGCCGGCCGCCTCGCCCCCGACCTGCTGCTGCGCGCCCCCGAGGCCGTCGCCCTGCTCGGGGACCCCGAAGGGCTGCGCCCGCGCGGCCTGGAGGCCCTCGAACAGGAGACGCTGGCCGCCGTCAACCGCTCCGAGGACGCCGAGGCCGCGATCGTCGCCGTCCGCGGCGTGCGCCGCCGCGAGCTGTTCCGCACCGCCGCGGCGGACGTCATCGGGGCGTACGGCCGGGGCGGCGCCCACGGCACGGGCGAGCCCAACGGCGAGCGCGACCCGCACGTCCGCGTCGACACCGTCGGCGACGCCGTCTCCGACCTCAACGCCGCCGCCGTCGCGGGCGCCCTGCGCGCCGCCGTGCGCGCCGAGTGGGGCGACACCCTGCCCACCCGCTTCGCCGTCATCGGCATGGGCCGCTTCGGCGGCCACGAGCAGGGCTACGGCTCCGACGCCGACGTGCTCTTCGTGCACGAACCGCGTGAGGGCGTCTCCGACGAGGAGGCCGCCAAGGCCGCCCACGCCGTCGCCGGGGAGATGCGCCGCCTCCTCCAACTTCCCACGACCGACCCGCCCCTGCACATCGACGCCGACCTGCGGCCCGAGGGCAAGTCCGGGCCCATCGTCCGCACCCTCGCCTCGTACGCCGCCTACTACCGGCGCTGGTCGCTGGTGTGGGAGAGCCAGGCCCTGCTGCGCGCCCGCCCGGTCGCCGGCGACGCGGGGCTCGGGCAGCGCTTCATCGAGCTCATCGACCCGCTGCGGTATCCGGCCGAGGGCCTCGGCGAGGACGCGGTGCGCGAGATCCGGCGGCTCAAGGCCCGCATGGAGAGCGAGCGGCTGCCGCGCGGCGCGGACCGGACGACGCACACCAAGCTCGGGCGCGGCGGCCTGTCGGACGTGGAGTGGACCGTGCAGCTGCTGCAGCTGCAGCACGCCTGGGCGGAGCCCGGCCTGCGCACGACCCGCACCCGCGAGGCGCTCCACGCCGCCTGCGCGGCCGGGCTGCTGAGCGCGGAGGCCGCGGCCATACTGGACGATGCGTGGGTTCTGGCGACGAGCGTGCGCAATGCGGTCATGCTCGTCCGCGGACGGTCCGGCGACACCTTCCCCACCGAGCCGCGGGAACTCGCCGCGGTGGGCCGCTATCTCGGCTACGAGCCGGGGCACGTGGGGGAGATGCTGGACGACTACCGCCGTACGACGCGGCGCGCCCGCGCGGTGGTGGAGGAGCTGTTCTACGGGGCGTGAGACCGGCCGCGCCGGGCCGCCTGCCGCCCGTTAGGCCACGTGCCGCCCGAGGCGCCCCGGCGTGGCCCCGAACCACAGGAACGAGGCGGCGAAGCCGAACGACAGGCACAGCAGGCCGCCCACGGCGTCCAGCCAGAAGTGGTTCGCCGTCGACACGATGACGACCAGCGTCGCCAGCGGATACAGCAGGCCCAGCACCCGCGCCCACACCGGCCGCGCCACCGTCGCGATGAGGACGCCGCACCAGGCCGACCACCCGATGTGCATCGACGGCATCGCCGCGTACTGGTTGGACATGTCGGCGAGGTTGCCCGAGGCCATCGAGCCCCACGTGTGGTGCACGACCACCGTGTCGACGAAGTGCTCGCCGGACATCAGGCGCGGCGGCGCGAGAGGGAAGAGGTAATAACCGAGCAGGGCCACGGCAGTGGTGGCGAAGAGGGCCAGCCGGCCGGCGGCGTAGCGGCCGGGGTGCCGGCGGTAGAGCCACACCAGCACACCGATCGTCAGCACGAAGTGCAAGGTGGCGTAGTAGTAGTTCATCCCCACGATCAGCCACGTCACCGAATTCACGGCGTGGTTGATGCTGTTCTCCACGGCGATGTTCAGGGTGTGCTCGGCCCGCCATATCCAGTCGGCGTTGCGGAGGGCGGCCGCGCGCTGCTCGGGCACGGCATTGCGCACCAGCGAGTACACCCAGTAACTCACCGCGATCAGCAGCACCTCGAACCACAGCCGGGGCCTGCGCGGAGTGCGGAGCCTGCGCAGGCCCGTCCTCCGTGCTGCGGCACCCTCGGCCGGCGGCCGGTCCGCTCGCTCCTCGCTGGGTGGCGGGGCGGCCGTCCGGCCATTCAATGTCCTTGCCGTCGCTTCACCCATAGGGAAACAGTCTGCCAGAAACCGGCCTGCCGCAGATCATCCCCAAGTCTGGTCTTCGCCCGCTTTCGGCCGGGATTCCGGCACCGATGCGGTTGAACCCCGAACCACCAGTTCGGGCAGGAAGACGAACTCGCTGTGCGGCGCCGGAGTGCCCCCGATCTCCTCCAGCAGCGCCCGCACCGCGGCCTGACCCATCGACTGCACCGGCTGCCGGATCGTGGTCAGCGGCGGGTCCGTGAAGGCGATGAGCGGGGAGTCGTCGAAGCCGACGACCGAGACGTCCCGCGGCACCTCAAGGCCCTGCTGGCGGGCCGCCCGCACGACGCCGAGCGCCATCATGTCGCTCGCGCACACGACGGCCGTGCAGCCCTGCTCGATCAGCGCCGAGGCGGCCGCCTGGCCGCCCTCCAGCGTGAACAGCGAGTGCTGCACCAGCCGCTCCGCCTCGGCCTCCGGCACGCCCAGCTCCTCGCGCATGCTGCGCAGGAACCCCTCGATCTTGCGCTGCACCGGCACGTACCGGCGGGGCCCCAGGGCGAGCCCGATCCTGCGGTGCCCCAGTGCGGCCAAATGGGTGATGGCCAGCCGCACCGCCGCCCGGTCGTCCGGCGACACGAAAGGGGCCCGCACCTTCGGCGAGAAACCGTTGATCAGGACGAACGGGACGCCCTGCCCGCGCAGCCGCTCGTAGCGCCCCATGTCCGCCGAGGTGTCGGCGTGCAGCCCGGAGACGAAAATGATGCCGGAGACCCCGCGGTCCACGAGCATCTCCGTCAGCTCGTCCTCCGTGGAGCCGCCGGGCGTCTGCGTGGCCAGCACCGGGGTGTAGCCCTGGCGCGTCAGGGCCTGGCCTATCACCTGGGCGAAGGCCGGGAATATGGGGTTGTCCAGCTCGGGGGTGATCAGCCCCACCAGGCCCGCGCTGCGCTGCCGCAGCCGCACGGGGCGCTCGTAGCCCAGGACGTCGAGCGCGGCCAGCACGGACTCGCGGGTGGAGGCGGCGACCCCCGGCTTCCCGTTGAGTACCCGGCTGACGGTTGCTTCGCTGACACCCGCTTGGGCTGCGATATCGGCCAGCCGTGCGGTCACAGGACTGGACCTTACCGGTCGCATTTCAGACTGCCCACCAAACACAGGAATCCACGGGGATACGGACCGTACCACCGGTGAATTCCAGGGCCGCCGTGGCCAGCACCGGACGGCCCGGCACCGGCATGCCCACCTCCCGCGGCCCCGCGTTCAGCGTGCACACCAGGCCCGGCCGGGAGAACGCGAGCACCCCCTCGGGCGCCTCCAGCCACGTCATCTCCCCGTCGCCCAGCCCCGGCAGCTCGTGGCGCAGGGCCAGCGCCGAGCGGTAGAGCTCCAGCGTCGAGCGCGGGTCCCCGGACTGCGCCGCCACCGACAGCTCCGCCCACTGCTCCGGCTGCGGCAGCCAGCTGCCGCCCGGCCCGAAGCCGTACGGGGCGGTCTCGCCCGACCACGGGATCGGCACCCGGCAGCCGTCGCGCGTGCCGTCCTGCCCGTCGCCGCGGAAGAACGCCGGGTCCTGGCGCACCTCGTCCGGCAGGTCCACGACCTCCGGCAGGCCCAGCTCCTCGCCCTGGTAGACGTAGGCCGAACCCGGCAGGGCCAGCATCAGCAGCGCCGCCGCCCGCGCCCGGGCCAGGCCCCGCTCGCCGCCGCCGTAGCGCGTGGTGTGCCGCACCACGTCGTGGTTGGACAGCACCCAGGTCGTCGGCGCGCCCACCGACAGCGTCGCGGCGAGCGACTCGTCGATGACCGCCCGCATCGCGGCGGCGTCCCAGTCGCACGTCAGGAACTGGAAGTTGAACGCCTGGTGCAGCTCGTCCGGCCGCACGTACAGCGCGAGCCGCTCGGACGTCGGCGCCCACGCCTCCGCCACGCCGACCCGCTCGCCGGGGTAGGAGTCGAGCAGCCGCCGCCAGGAGCGGTGGATCTCGTGCACCCCGTCCTGGTCGAAGAACGGCAGCACCTGCGCGCCGATCAGCTTCGCCTGCTCGCTCAGCCCGATGTCCGGCAGGCCCTCCGCCTTCACCATGCCGTGCGCCACGTCGATGCGGAAGCCGTCCACGCCCAGGTCCAGCCAGAACCGCAGCACCGACTCGAACTCCTCGCGGACCTCCGGGTTCTCCCAGTTGAGGTCCGGCTGCTCCGGCGCGAACAGGTGCAGGTACCACTCGCCGGGCGTGCCGTCCGCGGCCGTCGTGCGCGTCCACGCCGGCCCGCCGAAGACCGACTCCCAGTCGTTCGGCGGCAGTTCCCCGGCCGCGCCGCGGCCCGGCCGGAAGTGGTAGCGCGCCCGCGCCGCAGAGCCCTCCCCCTCGGCGAGGGCCGCCCGGAACCAGGCGTGCCGGTCCGAGGTGTGGTTCGGCACGATGTCGACGATCACCCGCAGGCCCAGCCGGTGCGCCTCGCGCACCAGGTCGTCCGCGTCCGACAGGTTCCCGAACAGCGGGTCCACCGCCCGGTAGTCCGCGACGTCGTAGCCGCCGTCCGCCTGCGGCGAGGCGTAGAACGGCGTGAGCCACACGGCGTCCACCCCCAGCTCCGCCAGGTACGGCAGACGGTCGCGGATCCCCCGCAGGTCACCGATGCCGTCACCGTCGCTGTCGGCGAACGAGCGCACGTACACCTGGTAGATGACGGCGCTGCGCCACCAGCCCCCCGCCTCGGACGGGGAAGCGGCGGCCGGGCGGACGGAGGGCGCGAGGTCCTGGGTCATGTACGTCCTATTCGGTTCGGGGAACGACAAGGAAGGAGCCGGAGGGAGCCGGAAGCGGTGGTGCGTGGTGCGCGGTGGTCAACACGGTCAACGACGGCGGGCGGGCAAAGGTCAGCCCTTGGTGCCGCCCGCGGTCAGGCCGGCCACCAGGTGCCGCTGGGCGACGAAGAACACCACGGCCGCGGGAACGGTGATCAGCACGGCGGCGGCGGTCATCAGGCCCCACTCGGCCTTCTGCTGGCCGACGAACGTCTGCAGGCCCACGGCCAGGGTGTAGTGCTCCTCGGAGCTCATGAACTGGCTGGCGAAGGCGACCTCGCCCCAGGCGGTGATGAACGAGTAGAAGCCGGTCACGGCCAGGCCCGGCCGGGCCAGCGGCACGACGAGCCGCCAGAACGTGCCGAAGGGACTCAGCCCGTCCACCCGCCCCGCCTCGTCTATCTCGGCGGGGATGGTGTCGAAGTAGCCCTTGAGCATCCAGGCGCAGAACGGGACGGAGACCGAGCAGTACGTCACGATCAGCCCGGCGTAGGAGTCCAGGAGTTCCAGCTCACCGAGGATGTTGTACAGCGGCACGATGAGCACCGCCATCGGGAACATCTGCACGACCAGGAAGGTCCACATCAGCGGCCGGTGGCCGGGGAAGCGCATCCGCGAGACGGCGTAGCCGGCCGTCGCCGCGATGAGCACGCCGAGCACGGTCGCGCCCAGCGCCACGATCACCGAGTTCCCGAACCAGGTCAGGAACTTCGTCTCGCCCAGGATGTGGGTGTAGTTCGAGACGTCGAGGCCGGTCCACCGCGTGGGCTCCTGCCAGCCGTCCCGGCCGCGCAGCGACACGTAGACGATGAACAGGACGGGGAAGACGGCAACCGCGCTCGCGGCGACCAGCGCCGTGTGCAGCGCGGCCGACGCCGTGCGCGAACGCTGCTCGCGCGGGCGGTGCTTGCTGGGCCGTACGGCCGGGGCGGCGCTCATCGCACGGCCTCCTGTCGGGAAAGCATCCTGCGGTAGAAGACGGCGAAGACCAGCAGCAGCGAGAGGATGAGGATGCCGTACGTGGCCGAGCCCGCGTAGTCGCGGATCCCCTGGAACGCCAGCCGGTAGGCGTACGTCACCAGGATCTCGCTCTCGGAGCCCGCGCCCTGCCCGATCAGCAGGTAGATCACCTGGAACATGTTGAACGTCCAGATCACACCGAGCAGGATCACCGTCCCGCTCACCGTGCGCAGGCCCGGCAGCGTCACGTGCACGAAGCGCTGCCAGGGCGTCGCGCCGTCCATCTCGGCGGCCTCGTGCAGCTCCCGCGGGATCGACTGGAGCCCGCCGAGGATCGCCACCATCATGAACGGCACGCCCAGCCACACGTTGACCGCGACCGCCGACACCTTCTGCAGGGTCGCGTCGCCCAGCCAGTCCACGGAGCCCGCGCCGAGCTTGGTGAGGAAGGCGTTGAGCACGCCGTACTTCTCGTTGAACATCAGCCGCCACGAGAAGGTGGCGACGAAGGCCGGCACCGCCCACGGCAGGATCAGCAGCACCCGGTACAGCGCCCGCAGGCGCATGGGCCGGTTCAGCAGGAGGGCGAGCCCGAGACCGATCGTGTAGTGCAGGAACACACAGGACGCGGTCCACACGACCGTCCAGCCGAGGCGCGAGTAGAAGTGCCCCTCCTGCCCCGACAGCACCTTCCAGTAGTTGTCGAGGCCGACGGACTTGTACGTCGCCTCGATGTGGTTGACGCCGATGGTGCGCGCGACGTTCGCCTCGTTGGCGTCGGTGAAGGACAGGTAGACGCCCTTGCCCAGCGGATACCCGACGAGGACCGCCAGGACGATGACGACGGGCAGCACCATCGCCCACGCGTACCAGTGGGTGCTGAAGGAGCGCCTGACCGTGGTGACGACTGTGGCCATCGGGCCCTACTCCTCGATGCCGTAGTCCTTGAGGAGCGCGGACTGCCAGGCCTTGGCCGTGGCGTCCAGCCCGTCCTTCGGCTCCTCCTTGAGCGTGAGGATCTGCGTGTAGTGCTTCAGCCAGTCGGTGAAGAGGTCGCCGCCCTGCGGGATCGCCGGCCGCGCGTGGGCCTTCGACAGCGCCTGGTAGTACGCGCTGCGCACCGGGTCGGCCAGCACCTCCTTGGTGTACGCCGACTTGCGCGTCGGCAGCACGCCGACGCCCGTCGAGGCCTGCTCCTGCTGCGCGGCGTCGGTCATGAAGCGAGTGAAGAGGTAGGAGGCGTCGAAGTTCTTCGAGCCCGCGTAGACCACCAGGTTGTGGCCGCCGACCGGCGCGCCCGCCGTGCCCGTGGAGCCGGCCGGGATGGCCGCGATGCCCAGGTTGTCCTTGGACTTGTACGCGTCGCCGCCGAAGATCTCCTTGGTGGCCCAGGGACCGTCGATCAGCATCGACAGCTTGCCGTTCTTGAAGTCGGTCTTGAGGGCGTTGTAGCCGTCGGTGCCGGCCGGCTTGGGCGCGGCGCCGGACTTCACCAGGTCGACGGCCGTCTCGATGCCCTTGCGGGACGCGGCCGAAGAGATGGTGATCTTCTTCTTGGCGACGTCGACCATGTCGCTGTTCTCGCCGTAGAGAAAGGGCAGCGAGTAGTAGCTGTCCGGGCTCAGGCCTATGCCCTCGGCGCCCGTCTTCTCCTTGATCTTCGCCGCGGCGTCCTTGACCTCCTGCCAGGTGGCCGGGGCCTTGCCGATGCCGGCCTTGGCGAACAGCTCCTTGTTGTAGAGCAGTCCGAGGGTGTCGGTGACCTGCGGGACGCCGTACGTCTTGCCCTGGTAGGCCGCGTTCTTCAGCGGGCCCTCCAGGAAGTCCTCCGGCTTGTCGAGGGCCGGGGTGCCGGTGAGGTCCTTGAGGTAGCCGAGCTGCGCGAAGCCGGGCGTCCAGCCGACGTCGGAGCGGAGCACGTCCGGGGCGCCCTTACCGGTGGCGGCCGCGGTCTTGAACTTCTGCTGGGCCTGGTCGAAGGGCACGTTGACGTACTCGACCTTGATCTTCGGGTACTTCTGCTCGAAGGCCGAGACCAGCTTCTTGAAGGCGGGCGCCTCGTTGGTGGCGTCCGAGGTGTCCCACCAGGTGACGGTACCGCTGACGCTGCCCGGGTCGCTCGCCGCCTTGGCGCCGTCGTTACCGCCTCCGCCGTCACCGCCGCACGCGGTCGCGGTGAGCGCGAGCACACCGACGACGGCAGCGACCGATATGCCTCTTCGCATATGGATCTCCTCGTGAAGCTCTGAAGGAGGCCGACCGTCGCGGGCGGCCCCGAGCTGTGGAGGAAGGTAACAGGCTGCAATCTCTTGCGAAAGGGTTTGCAAGAACGAAACGGCGAGATTTCTCGGTGGTAACCGTCTCGTGTCCAGGGGGTTGACCGGCTCTTACGGGGCTCGTACGGTCTCGTGCGCGGCAGGTTCCGGTTGGCTTGCGAACGGCTTGCGCAAGAACCTTCATTGCTGCCGCGCCGCTCCACGCATCCCCCACCTCCAGGAGCCCGGCATGCCCGCGACAGTCCGAAAAACCCTTTCTGCGGTGGTCGCCCTGGCGGCTGCCGCAACCGTGTGCGCCCCGCGGGCGGAGGCCGCCGCACCCGGCGACAAGGACGTCACGGCCGTCCTCTTCGAGTGGAAGTACGACGCGGTCGCGAAGGAGTGCACGGACGTGCTCGGGCCGTCGGGTTACGGCCACGTCCAGGTCTCCCCGCCGCAGGAGCACGTGCAGGGCCCGCAGTGGTGGACCTCGTACCAGCCGGTGAGTTACGCGCTAGCGGGCCGGCTGGGCGACCGGAATGCCTTCGCGAACATGGTCAAAACCTGCCATAGTGCGGGCGTCAAAGTCGTCGTCGACGCCGTCATCAACCACATGGCCGCCGGATCCGGCACCGGAACCGGCGGCTCCGCGTATACGAAGTACGACTACCCCGGCACGTACGGGCGCCAGGACATGGACGACTGCACGACCGTCGTCAGCGACTACCGCGACCGCCGCAACGTCCAGGACTGCGAACTCGTCGGCCTCGCCGACCTGGACACGGCCGAGGAACCCGTACGCGCCCGCATCGCCGGCTACCTGAACGACCTGCTGTCGCTCGGCGCCGACGGCTTCCGCATCGACGCCGCCAAGCACGTTCCCGCGGCCGACCTCGCGGCAATAAAGGGGCGGCTGAGCCGCAGCGGGGTGTACTGGAAGCAGGAGACCATCTACGGCGCGGGAGAGGCCGTCCAGCCCGAGGAGTACCTCGGCACCGGCGACGCCCAGGAGTTCCGCTACGCACGCGACCTCAAGCGGGTGTTCCAGCGCGAACGGCTCGCCTACCTGAAGAACTACGGCGAGGGCTGGGGCTACCTGCCGGGCGGCCGGGCCTCAGTCTTCGTCGACAACCACGACACCGAGCGCGGCGGCGACACCCTCACCTACAAGGACGGCGCCGCCTACACCCTGGCGGGCGTCTTCATGCTCGCCTGGCCCTACGGTTCGCCCGACGTCCACTCCGGCTACGAGTTCACCGACCCAGACGCCGGACCGCCCAACGGTGGTGCGGTGAACGCCTGCTGGCAGGACGGCTGGAAGTGCCAGCACAAGTGGCCCGAGATCCGCAGCATGGTCGCCTTCCGCAACGCGGTGCGGGGCACGGCGGTCGGCGACTGGTGGGACAACGGCTACCAGGCGATTGCCTTCGGGCGGGGCGACAAGGGCTATGTGGTGGTGAACCACGAGTCGTTCGCGCTCGGCCGCACGTTCCAGACGTCGCTGCCGGGCGGCGACTACTGCGACGTGCAGAGCGGGCGGCGGGTGACGGTGGGCCCGGACGGCCGCTTCACGGCGACGGTGGCACCGAACACGGCGCTGGCGGTGCATGTTGGGGCGCGCACGTGCGGTTGATTTTTCCCCTGGCCAGTCCCACTTCAGTCCCACTCCAGCCCGTCCGGCGTTTGAGGACGAGCGCGTTCAGCGCGATAGGGGGTCCGGGGGCTTGCCCCCGGTTACGGGAAGGGGCGGGGCTGGGGAAAGATCCCTACGCGGCCGCCGCGAGTTCCGCCGGCGCCGCCACCGCCGCGAGCAGCGTCACGATGCGGTCCGACGCCAGCCCGTCCCCGAAGGGACTCGGGAGCGCGGCCAGCCGGGCCAGCCCCTCCCGGCCCTCCGCGAGCCGGCGCCGGGCCGCCCGCCCGATCTCCGCGCCCGGCTCCACCAGGTCCGCGAAGTCGGCCATCGCCTCCGGCCGCTCCGTGGAGCGCCGCACGACGACCAGCGGGCGCCCCAGCACCGTGCACTCCTCCTGGATGCCGCCGGAGTCGGAGACGAGCAGGGCCGCGTGCCGGGCCAGGGCGAGGAACTCGCCGTAGCCGAGCGGGCGGGTGACGGTCAGGCCCGCGAGCAGGCCCTCCAGGCCGGCGGCCTCGATGCGGGCCCGGGTCCGCGGGTGCAGCGGCACGACGACGGGGCGGCCGTCGGCCACGAGCGCGGCGAGCTCGGTGAAGATGGCCCGCAGGGCTTCGGGGGAGTCGGTGTTCTCCGGGCGGTGGATCGTGGCCAGGACGTACGCGTCGGCGGTCAGCCCGTGCCGCTCCAGCAGGTCCGCGCGCTCGGCGGCGGACGGCAGCTGGCCGTGCACGGCCTCGACGACGGTGTTGCCGGTGACGGCGATGCGGGCGTCGTCGACGCCCTCCGCGAGGAGGTTGGCGCGGTTGTCCTCGGTGGCGGCGCACAGCACGTCGGCGATGCGGTCGATGAGGACGCGGTTGTGCTCCTCGGGCATGTTGCGGTCGTGGCTGCGCAGGCCGGCCTCGACGTGCAGCAGCGGGATGCCGCGGGCGTTGGCGGCGAGCGCGCCGGCGAGGGCGGCGTTGGTGTCGCCCTGGACGACGACGGCGAGCGGCGGCTCGGCGGTGAAGAGGTCGTCCAGCTGGGCGAGGGCGGCGGAGATCTGGACGGCGCGCGGCTGCCCGCCGACCCCGGTGAGGAACGTCGGCTCGGGCAGGCCCAGCTCGGTCAGGAAGCGGCCGGACAGTTCCTCGTCGTAGTGCTGACCGGTGTGCACCAGGTGGGCGGCGGGGCCCAGGAGGCGTACGAGGTCGGTGAGCTTGACCAGCTCGGGGCGGGTGCCGAGGACGACGGCGACGCTACGGGCGGGCAGGGACTGCACGAGGTGACTCCTGGGGCCGGTGGGCTGCGGACAGCTCACGACCTTGCGGGGCCTCGGTTGCCCCTCCGGGGTGCCTTCGGTTGCCCGACGGTTGCGATTCGCCGTTCAGGGACGGAAAGGACTTTCGTCCTCCCCCTCGCCGGGACCTTCGTCCGGGCCTTCCTCCCCGCCGTCGGTCCGGTAGCGGTAGCCCAGGCCCCGTACGGCCTCCAGCGGGTCCGCGGCCTCGTCGCCGGCGGCCTGCCGCAGCTTGCGCCGCAGCCGCAGGACGGCGAACTTCACCCGCTCGCGGCCGGTCCCCTCGGGGTCGTCCCAGACCCGGTCGAGCAGCTGGTCGGTGGTGATCACCCGGCCCCGGTTGCGGACGAGCACCTGCAGCAGCCGGTACTCGATGTCGCTGAGCCGGGCCTCCTGCCCCTGCCAGACCGCCGAGCGCCGCTCGGGCACGAGCCGCAGCCCGTCGTCGAAGGAGTCGCCGGCCCAGCGGGTGGGGGCGGTGCGGCGCAGCAGCGCCTCGACGCGGGCGAGCAGCTCGTCGTTGCCGAAGGGCTTGGGCAGGTAGTCGTCGGCGCCCGCGCGCAGGCCGCGGACCCGGTCGGTCTCGGCGCCGCGGGCGGTGAGCAGCAGGACGGGCAGGTCGCTGAGGTCGCGGGTGCGCTCCAGCACCTCCCAGCCGTTGAGATGCGGCAGCCCGATGTCGAGGAGCATGAGGGCGGGGCGCTCGGCGAACAGCAGCCGCAGCCCGTCGCGGCCGTTGTCCGCGTGGACGACCTCGTACCCGGCGCGGCTGAGGAGGGTGCGCAGGGCGAGGGCGAGGTCGGGGTCGTCCTCGACGACGAGCACGCGGGTCATACGGCCTCCTCGGGGCGCGGGGCCCCGCCCGGCCCCGCCTCGTAGCGCCGGGCCCCGCCCGGGCCCGCGACCGGCAGCCGGATCAGGAAGGCCGCGCCCCCGCCCGGCGCCCCGCCGACGGTGATCGTGCCGCCGTGCAGCCGGACGATGGTGCGGCTGATGGCGAGGCCGAGACCGGTTCCCGGATATCCGCCCGTACGCGCGTTCGGGGCCCGTACGAAACCATTGAAGATCTCCTCCCGGAATTCCTCCGGGACGCCGATTCCGGTATCCGCGACTTCGATCTCCCAGAACTCGCCGCGCGGCGCCGCCGTGACCGAGATCCGGCCACCCGCGGGGGTGTATTTCGCGGCATTCTCCAGAAGGTTCGCCAGGACGTTCTGCAGCCGGTGCCGGTCCCCGCGCAGGAGGGGCCCCGGGGCGCACTCCAGGACGGTGAACAATCCGGCCTCCTGCGCCGCCGCCATCCGGTCGAGGACGGCGTCCAGCAGCATCCGGTCCACCTCCACGTCGCCGAATTCCAGCTCCAGGCCGGCGGTGGCCCGCATCCGGGTGGTCAGCAGCAGGTCGGAGATCACCCGCTGCATGCGGTCGGCGTTGCGCCGGATGGCGTCCACGAAGGAGGCCTGCTCGTCGGTGAGGGTGCCGAAGGAGGGGTCCGAGAGCAGCTCGCAGAAGCTGATCACGGAGGTGAGGGGCGTGCGCAGCTCGTGGGAGGCGGCGGCGGTGAAGGCGTTGCGCTGCCGGGCCAGCTCGGTGAGCGCCATGTTGTCGCGCTCCAGGTCCCGCTCGCGCCGCTTGCGCTCGGTGACGTCCTCGTACGTCCACAGGGCGCCCAGGTAGGCGCCCTCGTGCCGGAGCGGCTCGATCACGCGGCGGAGGGTGCGGCCGTCGGCGAGGGGGAGCTCGGCCGTCCGGTGGACGTGGTGGTGGCCGGCCGGGGCGCCGCCGGCCGGGACCCCGGCGCCGAACATGCCGGTGAACCGCCGGTTGGCCGCGAGCACCCGGTCGTCAGGGCCCTGCACGACGGCGCCCGCGGGCAGCGCCTCCAGCAGCGCCTCCAGCAGCGTCCGCCACCGGCCGTCGTCCTCGCTCACCACCGGCACCACCCGGCTCCCGCGCATCACGCGCATAAGGGGTCTTCCAGGAAAAAGGGTTCTTCGGGAAAAACCGTAGGGCAAGGCCGCCGGGCCTGCCGCCCGCGCTGTCGTACCCCCTCCGTAGACTGGTCCGCGTGAGCGAGCGCCCCCTGAACGACGACAACGGCAGCACCGGCCCCGACGACAATGACCGTTTCGAGGAAATTGTCGATGCCGAGACCGAGCGGGACCCCGACCTCGCCGTCATCGAGGCGGGCAGCCGGACCCTGCGCGCCCAGGCCGGGCCGCCGCAGGGCGACATCCCCGCCCGGCCCGAGGACCCCGAGGTCGACCGTGCGCTGCGCGAGGTCGAGGCCGAGCTCGCGGGCCGCTGGGGCGAGACCAAGCTCGATCCGTCGCTGGTGCGCATAGAGGCCCTGATGGACATCCTGGGGCAGCCGCAGCGCGCCTACCCCGCGATCCACATCACCGGCACCAACGGCAAGACCAGCACCGCTCGCATGATCGAGTCGCTGCTGGGCGCCTTCGACCTGCGCACCGGCCGGTACACCAGCCCGCACGTCCAGTCGATCACCGAGCGCATCAGCCTCGACGGCGCCCCGATCTCCGCCGAGCGCTTCATCGAGACGTACCGCGACATCCGGCCGTACGTCGAGATGGTCGACGACCGCGAGGACTACCGCCTGTCCTTCTTCGAGGTCATGACCGCCATGGCCTACGCCGCCTTCGCCGACGCCCCGGTCGACGTGGCCGTCGTCGAGGTCGGCATGGGCGGCACCTGGGACGCGACCAACGTGGTGGACGCCTCCGTCGCCGTCGTCACCCCCATCTCGCTCGACCACACCGACCGCCTCGGCCCGACCACCGGTGACATCGCCGGCGAGAAGGGCGGCATCGTCAAGCAGGACGCCACCGTCGTCCTCGCCCAGCAGCCGGTCGACGCGGCGCAGGTGCTCCTCAAGCGCGCCGTCGACGTCGACGCCACGGTCGCCCGCGAGGGCATGGAGTTCGGCGTCGTCTCCCGCGAGGTCGCCGTCGGCGGCCAGCTGCTGACGCTGCGCGGCCTCGGCGGTGAGTACCCCGAGATCTTCCTGCCGCTCTACGGCGCCCACCAGGCCCACAACGCCGCGGTCGCCCTGGCCGCCGTCGAGGCGTTCTTCGGCATCGGCGCGCAGCACGCCCGCACGCTCGACATCGACACCGTCCGCCGAGCCTTCGCCCAGGTCTCCTCGCCGGGCCGGCTGGAGGTCGTGCGCCGCAGCCCCACCGTCGTCCTGGACGCCGCGCACAACCCGGCCGGCGCGCAGGTCACGGCCGAGGCGATCACCGAGGCGTTCGGCTTCAGCCGGCTCATCGGCGTCGTCGGCGCCAGCGCCGACAAGGACGTCCGCGGCCTGCTGGAGGCCTTCGAGCCGGTCTTCGCCGAGGTCGTCGTCACCCGTAACTCCACCCCGCGCTCCATGGACCCCGACGAGCTCGCGGCGATCGCCGTCGAGGTCTTCGGCGCCGAGCGCGTGCAGGTCGAGCCCCGCCTGGACGACGCCCTGGAGGCCGCGATCACCCTCGCGGAGGAGGAGGCGGAGTTCTCCGGCGCGGGCGTCCTCGTGACCGGCTCGGTGATCACGGTCGGCGAGGCCCGGCTGCTCCTCGGAAAGGGCTGATCATGAGAACGCTGTGCGCCAGCACTCTCATCGGTGAATTCTTCGTCATCGGATTCGCCGGTCTGGTCGCGATGCAGACGTCCGGCCTGTCCACGGGCACGGTCTGGGCCGTCAGCGGCACCGCGATGGCCCTGAGCGTGCTGCTGTGCGGCGTGCTCACCCGCCCCGGCGGCGTCCAGCTGGGCTGGCTGCTGCAGATCGGGCTGGTCCTGAGCGGCTTCATCGTCCCGATGATGTTCATCCTCGGGGTGGTCTTCGGCGGCCTGTGGTGGGCGTCGGTGCACTTCGGCCGGAAGATCGACGAGGCGAAGGCCCGCTTCGCGGCGGAGGCGGCCGGGGCGGCCGACGCCGCGTAAGCCCGATCGCGGGTGCACCTGGCCGGCAGCCTGATCCGCGTGCGGTCCCTGCGCCGCGGCCCTGTACCCTCTGGCCCACCAGAACGATCGCCCGCAAGGAGCCGCAGTATGAGCCAGCGCACCCTCGTCCTTCTCAAGCCCGATGCCGTTCGCCGTGGCCTGATCGGCGAGATCGTCGGCCGCATCGAGCGCAAGGCGAACTGGACGATCAGCGCGCTGGAGCTGCGCACCCTCGACCGCGAGACCCTCGCCCAGCACTACGCCGAGCACGAGGGCCGGGACTTCTACGAGCCGCTGATGGCCTTCATGTCCTCCGGCCCCGCCGTCGCCATGGTCGTCGAGGGCGAGCGCGTGATCCAGGGCGTGCGCGCCCTGGCCGGCCCGACGGACCCGATTTCGGCCGCCCCGGGATCCATCCGTGGTGACTTCGGCACCATCACGCGCGAGAACCTCATCCACGCCTCGGACTCCGAGGAGTCGGCCGAGCGGGAAATCAAGATTTTCTTTCCCGGCCTCGCCTGATAGCGCATCAGGCCCGGAGCCTTTCCGATCAGGGGCGACCGATTTTATTTCGGTCGCCCCTGGCATATGCGCGGCGAACGAGGGAACCTCTCACTCCGACACGACGTCACCATTACTGGGGGGAGCTCTACTTCCGCCCACAATGGCGGAGGAACCCTCGCACCGCGTTCGACCGGTCGAGACTACGATGAGAGCTTCGCGCCCGCGGCGCACCGCCCGCACACCCTGCCGACCTCAAGTAAGCAATCGCTCGCTCCAGCTGGGAAGGCCAGACGTATCCTCATGGGGAACAACATGTCGTTCATCGGCCGTGACATGGCTGTCGACCTCGGGACCGCCAACACGCTGGTGTACGTCAGAGGCCGCGGCATCGTCCTCAACGAGCCCTCCGTCGTCGCCATCAACACCAACACCGGCGGCATCCTCGCGGTGGGTGCCGAGGCGAAGAAGATGATCGGCCGCACCCCGGGCAACATCGTCGCGGTCCGGCCGCTGAAGGACGGCGTGATCGCCGACTTCGAGATCACCGAGCGCATGCTCCGCTACTTCATCCTCAAGATCCACAAGCGGCGCTGGATGGCCCGGCCCCGCGTCGTGGTCTGCGTGCCCTCCGGCATCACCGGCGTCGAGCGGCGCGCCGTCATCGAGGCCTCCACCCAGGCCGGCGCCCGCCAGGTGCACATCATCGAGGAGCCGATGGCCGCCGCGATCGGCTCCGGCCTCCCCGTCCACGAGGCCACCGGCAACATGGTCGTCGACATCGGCGGCGGCACCACCGAGGTCGCGGTCATCTCCCTCGGCGGCATCGTCACCGCCCAGTCCATCCGCGTCGCGGGCGACGAGCTGGACAACGCGATCATCCAGCACATCAAGAAGGAGTACAGCCTCCTCCTCGGTGAGCGCACCGCCGAACAGATCAAGATCACCATCGGTTCGGCCTACGACCTGGAGCAGGACGAGCACACCGAGATCCGCGGCCGCGACCTGGTCAGCGGCCTGCCCAAGACGGTCGTCATCTCGGCCGCCGAGGTGCGCAAGGCCATCGAGGAGCCGGTCAACTCCATCGTCGACGCCGTCAAGACCACGCTCGACAAGTGCCCGCCCGAGCTCTCGGGTGACGTCATGGACCGCGGCATCGTTCTCACAGGCGGCGGCGCCCTCCTGCGCGGCCTCGACGAGCGGCTGCGCCGGGAGACCGGCATGCCGATCCACATCGCCGAGGACCCGCTGGATTCCGTCGCGCTTGGCTCGGGCAAGTGTGTCGAGGAGTTCGAGGCCCTCCAGCAGGTCCTCGACGCCCAGCCGCGGCGCTGACGCGCTCGCCCTCCGGGCGGGTGCGCCGGACCGCGGCGGCAGGCGGTGCTCCGGCGCCGTGACGCCGGCCCGGAGCGTCGTTCCCGAGCGCCGGCGGGGGAGGCCTCCCGGGGCGCCGCGCCCGGCGCGTTCCACCTGCCGGGGGAGAGGTGCCACCCCCTTGGCCGGGGGTGGCGCCAAAGGCATCCCGCGTACCACCGCTGCCGGGAAACAACCTGATATACAGGCACAACGCTCCGGATGACCGGCCCGCCCCGCAGCCCGCCGGTCCTACGAGAAGGGCACGCCGCCGCACGTGAGGGACACACGAGAGAGCCGGCTGCTGCTGGTGCTGCTGGTCGCCATCGCCTTCGCACTGATCACGGTGGACATCCGTGGCGGTGAGCGGTCCCCGCTCGACGGCGTCCGGCACGCGGCGGCCTCCGTCTTCGGGCCCGTCGAGAAGGGCGTCGCCTCCGCGGTCGACCCCGTCGGCAACGCCGTGGCGGCCGTGCGCGACTCCGACGAGCGGCACAACCGCATCAGCGCCCTGGAGCGGGAGAACACCAGCCTCAAGCAGCGGCTCGGCAGCGACGACCGCAACCGCGGCCGGGCCGCCGAGCTCGACGCCATGCTCAAGACCGCCGGCCGCGGCCAGTACGGCATCAAGGGCGCCCAGGTCATCGCCATAGGGGCGGCCCAGGGCTTCTCCTGGACCGTCACCATCGACGCCGGCAGCCGCGACGGCATCAAGCGCGACATGACCGTCCTCAACGGCGACGGCCTCGTCGGCCGCGTCACCACCGTCGCCCGCGACACCGCCACCGTCCTGCTCGCCAACGACCCCAAGTTCACCGTCGGCACGCGCATGGAGAAGAGCGGCGAGCTCGGCTTCGCCAACGGCCAGGGCGCCGGCGTCCTGCGCGTCGAGCTGCTCAACGGCAAGGCGGCCGTCCGGCCCGGCGACCGCCTCGTCACCTTCGGCTCCAGCCGGGACAAACCCTTCGTGCCCGGCGTCCCCGTCGGGGAGGTCACCCGCGTCGAGCCCGCCGGCGGCAGCCTCACCCGCACCCTCCAGGTCCGCCCCTTCGTCGGCTACAGCCGGCTCGACATCGTCGGCGTCGTCGTCGAACCCCCGCGCACCGACCCCCGCGACACCGTGCTGCCGCCCAAGCCGGAAGCGCCCAAGCCCACGCCCACCGTGACCGTCACGGTCACGCCGTCCGCGAGCGCCAAACCCGAGGACTGACCGATGCGCCTCAACCGGATCCTGCTCTCGACCGCGCTCGTGGTGGTCGCCCTCGTCGTGCAGGTCACCGTCCTGGCCAGACTCCACCTGCCGGGCGCCGTCCCCGATCCGCTCCTCCTCGTCGTGGTCGGCCTCGCCCTCGTCCACGGCCACACCAGCGGCGCCGTCACCGGCTTCGCCGCCGGCCTGCTGGCCGACCTGGCCCCGCCCGCCGACCACGCCACCGGCCGGTACGCCCTCGTGCTGTCCGTCATCGGCTACCTCGTCGGCCTCGTCCGGCCCGAGACGGGCAAGCTGCGCTCGGCCACCGTGCCCATGCTCGTCGTCGTGGCCGCGGCCGTCGGCTCCACCCTGCTCTACGCGGGCGTCGGCTCCCTCGTCGGTGACACCGCCGCCCGCAACGTCGGCCTCACCAGCCTCGTCTTCACCGCGGCCCTCTACGACCTGCTGCTCGCGCCGTTCGTCGTCCCGCTCGTCATGGCCATGGCCCGGCGCGTCCAGAACGACCCGCTGGCCTCGGACGGCCCCAGCACGATGGGGGGATCGCGCGCCGGCCGCGTGGGCGGCCAGCGCACGGGCATGCGTACGGGCCTGCGGCGGCCGGGCCGCCTGAAGGGGGTGAAGCGGCTGTGAGCCTCGCCTGCCCGGCCGCCGGGTCGCATCTGGTGACGACGCCCGCACCGCTGCGCCGCGCCGGCGGAGACACGGACGCATTCCGGGCCGTTCACGCCCTGGGGGACGACAGGGGGGCAGCGCTGTGACCAACCTGTCCGACACCGGGCGGACCTCGCGGGTGACCATCCGGCTCGTCGTCATCCAGATCCTCGTCTTCTCCCTCCTCCTCACCCTCGCCGGCCGCCTGTGGTACCTCCAGATCCGCAACGGCGACGAATACACCGCCGAAGCCGCCGACAACCACATCCAGCAGGTCGTCGCCCCCGCCACCCGCGGCTCGATACTGGACGCCCGCGGCGTCCCCCTCGCCGACAACGAGACCCGCCTCGTCGTCTCCGCCAGCCGCACCGACCTGATGAAGATGAAGGACCGCGGCCGCACCGTCCTCGCCCGCCTCGCCGGCGTGCTGAACATGAAGCCCGAGGACGTCGCCGCCAAGGTCCGCCTCTGCGACGCCAAGACCCCCAAGCCCTGCTGGGCCGGCTCGCCCTACCAGCCCATCCCCATCACCGACGAGGCCACCACCCAGCAGGCCCTGCAGATCCGCGAGCGCGCCGAGGACTTCCCCGGCATCACCGCCGAGCCCACCGCCGTCCGCCGCTACGCCGGCCCCGGCGGCTCCAACACCGCCCAGGTCCTCGGCTACCTCTCGCCCGTCACCGACGAGGAGATCACCAAGGCCAAGGCCGGCCGCTCCCCGCTGCTCCGCTCCGACCAGGTCGGCCGCTCCGGCCTGGAGCGCCAGTACGACTCCCAGCTGCGCGGCAAGGCGGGCGTCACCCGCTACGAGGTCGACAACCTCGGCCGCGTCATCGGCAAGGCCAAGAGCGACAAGGCCGTCCCCGGCTCCAACCTCGTCACCAGCATCGACGCCCGCGTGCAGGCCATAGCGGAACGCGAGCTCGACCAGGCGATGAAGGACGCCCGCAAGGAGGTCGACAAGAACACCGGCACCAACTACAAGGCCGACGCCGGCGCCGTCGTCGTCATGGAGGCCAAGACCGGCCGTGTCGTCGCCATGGCCTCCAACCCCACCTACGACCCCAACGCCTGGGTCGGCGGCATCTCCGCGAAGGACTACCAGAACCTCACCGGCAAGGACTCCGGCTTCCCGCTGCTCAACCGCGCCATCCAGGGCCAGGCGGCCCCCGGCTCGATCTTCAAGGTCGTCTCCGCCACCGCCGCCGTCAAGGCCGGCTACGCCTTCGACGACAACTACAACTGCTCCGCCTCGTACAGCATCGGCAACCAGGTCTTCAAGAACTTCGAGTCCAAGGGCTACGGCCCCATCAACCTCGGCCGCGCCCTGGAGGTCTCCTGCGACACCGTCTTCTACGACCTGGCCTACCGCCAGTGGCAGAAGGACGGCGGCAACAACCCCAAGCACCCCGCCGACTGGTTCTACAAGACCGCCCACGAGTTCGGCCTCGGCAAGGAGACCGGCATCGACCTGCCCAACGAGGTCACCGGCCGCGTCCCCGACCGCGAGTGGAAGAAGAAGTACTGGGAGGCCAACAAGGACACCTGGTGCAAGCAGGGCAAGACCGACACCAGCTACGCCGGCCAGATCGCCAAGGAAAACTGCGAGTCCGGCATGCGCATGCGCGCCGGTGACTCCGTCAACTACTCCATCGGCCAGGGCGACACCCTGGTCACCCCCCTGCAGATGGCCACCATCTACGCCGCCATCAGCAACGGCGGCACCCTGTGGAACCCCACTGTCGGCAAGGCCGTCATCAGCCCCGACGGCCGCACCGTCCAGGAGATCGAGCCCCGCTCGCACGGCAAGCTGCCGTTCGACCGGAAGACGCGCGACCAGATCGACGGCGCCCTCGCCGGCGTCGCCACCCAGGGCACCGCCGCCTGGCGCTTCGAGGGATGGCCCCAGAAGGAGATCCCCATGCACGCCAAGACCGGCACCGCCGAGGTCTACGGCAAGCAGACCACCTCCTGGTTCGCCACCTACACCGGCGACTACGCCGTCGTCATGACGATCTCTCAGGGCGGCACCGGCTCCGGCGCCTCCGGCCCCGCCGTGCGCAACATCTACAACGCCCTCTACGGCGTCGACGAGAAGGGCAAGATCGACGCCAAGAAGGCGCTCCTGCCCCACCCGCAGACCGGCCTGCCGAAGATCGAGAAGGACGGCACCATCGAGGCCCAGCCCATCGAGCCGGCCCCGCCCAGCCCCTCCGCCCGCAAGGAGGAGCAGGACTCGTGACCGCCACCGACGGCTACCGCGCCCGCCGCTACAGCCCCGAGCGCTCCGCCTGGGGCCGGCTGACCGCCCGCGACTCCGTCCTGCGGCGCCTGGACTGGGTCATGGTCTGGGCCGCGCTCGCCCTCTCCGCCATCGGCACCCTCCTGGTCTACTCGGCCACCCGCAACCGCACCGAGCTCAACCAGGGCGACCCGTACTACTTCCTCCTCCGCAACATCCTCAACACCGGCATCGGCCTGGGCCTGGCCGTCGGCGCCGTCTGGGTCGGCCACCGGGCCCTGCGCGGCGCCGTTCCCATCCTCTACGCCGTCTCCGTCCTGCTCACCCTCGCCGTCCTCACCCCGCTCGGCGCCACCATCAACGGCGCCCGGTCCTGGATCCAGCTCGGCGGCGGCTTCTCCCTCCAGCCCTCCGAATTCACCAAGATCACCATCGCGCTGGGCATGGCGATGCTGCTCGCCGCCAAGGTCGACGCGGGCGAGCGGCTCCATCCAGACCACCGCACCGTCGTCGAGGCCCTCGGCCTCGCCGCCCTGCCGATCGTCATCATCCTGCTGATGCCCGACCTCGGCTCCGTCATGGTCCTCGTCGTCATCGTCCTCGCCGTGCTCCTCGCCTCCGGGGCGTCCAACCGCTGGATCGCCGGGCTGATCGGCACCGGCGTCCTCGGCTGCGTCCTCATCTGGCAGCTCGGCGTCCTCGACGAGTACCAGATCAACCGCTTCGCCGCGTTCGCCAACCCCGCCCTCGACCCCTCCGGCGTCGGCTACAACACCAACCAGGCGCGCATCGCCATCGGCTCGGGCGGCCTCCTCGGCTCCGGCCTCTTCCACGGCTCGCAGACCACCGGCCAGTTCGTGCCCGAGCAGCAGACGGACTTCATCTTCACCGTCGCCGGCGAGGAGCTCGGCTTCGTCGGCGCGGGGGCGATCATCTTCCTGGTCGGCGTCGTCATCTGGCGCGCGTGCCGCATCGCCCGCGAGTCCACCGAGCTCTACGGGACGATCGTGGCGGCCGGGATCATCGCCTGGTTCGCCTTCCAGTCCTTCGAGAACATCGGGATGACGCTGGGGATCATGCCGGTCACGGGTCTGCCGCTGCCGTTCGTCTCGTACGGGGGGTCGTCGATGTTCGCGGCGTGGATCGCGGTGGGCCTGCTGCAGTCCATCAAGGCGCAGCGGCCGGTGTCGGCATAGCGCTCTCGGGCGCTACGGCACGTTACGGCTCGGGTGGCCGCGTATTCCGCCGGACCCTCGCCGCGGGGGTTCCCCGCCGTTGCGGCGGGCTCATTCTCAGCGGCAACGCGGCACGGGCCCAGCACTCTCCTCCGCCGCAACGGCGCGAAGCCACAACGCGGCTTCCCGGCGGTGCCGGACTCACCTGCAGTCCGGCGTGAACAGGGCTGCCCCATGGGGCGCGAGCGCACTAGATTCGGCCCCATGGCGGACACTCTTCGCGAGATCGAGCGGAAGTACGAAGCCGGGCCCCACGCCGGAGACGCCCCGTTGTCCGGCCTCGGCCGGATCGCCGGCGTCGCGACCGTCACCGTCGAAGGCACGCACAAGCTCGACGCCGTCTACTACGACACCGCCGACCGGCGCCTCGCCGCGGCCGGCATCACCCTGCGCCGCCGCACCGGCGGCTCCGACGAGGGCTGGCACCTCAAGCTCCCCGTCGCCCCCGGCGTGCGGGACGAGATCCGGGCGCCCCTGTCGCCCGGCGTGCCGCGCGCCCTCGCAGGCCTCCTCCGCGCCCGCGTCCGTGGCGCCGCGCTCGTACCCCTCGTCCGCATCCGCTCCTGCCGCACGGTCAGCCGGCTGCTCGACGCGCAGGGCGCTCTCCTCGCCGAGGCAGGCGCCGACGAGGTCAGGGCCGACCGCCTCGGTGACGGCGGCCGCAGCGCCCGCTGGACCGAGTTCGAGGTCGAGCTCGGCAGCGGCACCGACCCCGCGTTCCTCGACACCGTCGAAAAGCGCCTGCGCAAGGACGGCCTGCGCCCCTCCGCCGCGCCCTCGAAGCTGGCACGGGCGCTGCGGGAGACAGCCGGAAAGGAGGAGGTGAAGGAGGCGAAGAGGGACAAGGAGCAGGCGAAGCGGCAGAAGAAGGGCGGCCCGGAGCGCGAGCCCGCCACCGCGGGCGACCACGTCCTCGCGTACGTGCGCGAGCAGACCGGCGCCCTGCTCGCGTACGACACCGCCGTCCGCCGCGACGCCGAGGACGCCGTCCACCAGATGCGCGTCGCCACGCGCCGCCTGCGCAGCGCCTTCCGCACGTACGGCGACGTCCTGGACCGCAAGGTCACCGAACCGCTCGGCGCGGAGCTGCAGTGGCTCGCCGAGGGGCTCGGCGCGGACCGGGACCGCGAGGTCGTCACCGCCCGCCTGCAGGAAGGCCTCGCCGCCCTGCCGGACACGCTCGTCCTCGGCCCGGTCCGCGCCCGGCTGCGCATCTACGCGGCCGGCCGCGCCAGAGGCTCCCGCAAGCGCGTTCTCGCCCTCCTCGACGGCGAGCGCTACCTCGCCCTCCTCGACGCGCTCGACGCCTTCCTCGCCGACCCGCCGCTGCGGCGGGCCGCCGCCCGACCCGCGCCGGAGGTCCTGGCCGGGGCCGTCCTGCGGGAGTACGAGCGGCTGGCCGGCCGCATCGAGCAGGCCCGCGCCGCGCGCCCCGGCCCGCAGCGCGACGCCGCCCTCCACGAGGCCCGCAAGGCGGCCAAGCGGGCCCGCTACGCCGCCGAGGCCGCCGTGCCCGCGCTCGGCAAGCCGGCCGAGCGCTTCGCGTCCCGCATGAAGGACGTCCAGACGCCGCTGGGCGATCACCAGGACAGCGTCATGACCCGTACCGTCCTGCGCACGCTCGCGGCCCGGGCCCACGCGGCGGGGGAGAGCACGTTCACGCTGGGCCTGCTGTACGGCCGGGAGGAGCAGCGGGCCGCGTGGGACGAGATGGATCTGCTGGCGGCGTGGCACGCGGCCTCCCGGAAGCGGCACCGGGCCGCCCTGCGGCCGTGAGGGTTCGCTCCGCGGGCACGTTACCCTTGAGGGTCACCCCCTTCCGCTCATGAGAGACATTGCGATGCCTGTCGAGTCGGTCTTCCCGCGCCTCGAAGCTCTCCTCCCGCACGTGCAGAAGCCCATTCAGTACGTCGGTGGTGAGCTGAACTCCACCGTCAAGCCCTGGGACGAGTGCGACGTCCGCTGGGCCCTGATGTATCCGGACGCGTACGAGGTCGGCCTGCCCAACCAGGGCGTCATGATCCTCTACGAGGTCCTCAACGAGCGCGAGGGCGTCCTCGCCGAGCGCACGTACAGCGTGTGGCCGGACCTCGAAGAGCTCATGCGCGAGCACGGGGTGCCGCAGTTCACCGTGGACAGCCACCGGCCGGTCAAGGCGTTCGACGTCTTCGGCCTGAGCTTCTCCACCGAGCTGGGCTACACCAACATGCTCACGGCCCTGGACCTCGCGGGCATCCCGCTGGAGTCCAAGGACCGCACGATCGACGACCCGATCGTGCTGGCCGGCGGCCACGCCGCCTTCAACCCCGAGCCGATCGCGGACTTCATCGACTGCGCGGTCATCGGCGACGGCGAGCAGGCCGTCCTGGAGATCACCGAGATCATCCGCGCGTGGAAGGCCGAGGGCCGCCCGGGCGGCCGCGAGGAGCTGCTGTTCCGCCTGGCGAAGACGGGCGGGGTGTACGTCCCGGCGTTCTACGACGTCGAGTACCTGCCGGACGGCCGCATCGGCCGCGTCGTGCCCAACAAGTCCGGCGTGCCGTGGCGCGTGTCCAAGCACACCGTCATGGACCTGGACGAGTGGCCGTACCCGAAGCAGCCGCTCGTGCCGCTCGCGGAGACCGTCCACGAGCGCATGTCCGTCGAGATCTTCCGCGGCTGCACCCGCGGCTGCCGCTTCTGCCAGGCCGGCATGATCACGCGCCCCGTGCGGGAGCGGAGCATCACCGGCATCGGCGAGATGGTCGACAAGGGCCTGAAGGCGACCGGCTTCGAGGAGGTCGGCCTCCTGTCGCTGTCCTCCGCCGACCACACCGAGATCGGTGACATCGCCAAGGGCCTGGCGGACCGGTACGAGGACGACAAGATCGGTCTGTCCCTGCCGTCCACCCGCGTGGACGCCTTCAACGTCGACCTCGCCAACGAGCTCACGCGCAACGGCCGCCGCTCCGGCCTGACCTTCGCCCCCGAGGGCGGCTCCGAGCGCATGCGCAAGGTCATCAACAAGATGGTCTCGGAAGAGGACCTGATCCGCACCGTCGCCACGGCGTACGGCAACGGCTGGCGCCAGGTGAAGCTGTACTTCATGTGCGGCCTGCCGACCGAGACCGACGAGGACGTCCTCCAGATCGGCGACATGGCGGTCAACGTGATCGCCAAGGGCCGCGAGGTCTCGGGCTCCAACGACATCCGCTGCACGGTCTCCATCGGCGGCTTCGTGCCCAAGCCGCACACGCCGTTCCAGTGGGCCCCGCAGCTCTCCGCCGAGGAGACGGACGCCCGCCTGGCGAAGCTGCGCGACAAGATCCGCGGCGACAAGAAGTACGGCCGCTCGATCGGCTTCCGCTACCACGACGGCAAGCCCGGCATCGTCGAGGGCCTGCTCTCGCGCGGCGACCGCCGCGTCGGCGCCGTCATCCGCGCCGTCTACGAGGACGGCGGCCGCTTCGACGGCTGGCGCGAGCACTTCTCGTACGACCGCTGGATGAAGTGCGCCGAGGCCACGCTGCCCGAGCAGGGCGTGGACGTCGCCTGGTACACGACGCGCGAGCGCACGTACGAGGAGGTCCTGCCCTGGGACCACCTGGACTCCGGTCTCGACAAGGACTGGCTCTGGGAGGACTGGCAGGACGCGCTCGACGAGACCGAGGTCGAGGACTGCCGCTGGACCCCGTGCTTCGACTGCGGCGTGTGCCCGCAGATGGACACGGCTATCCAAATCGGCCCGACGGGCAAGAAGCTGCTGCCGCTGTCCGTCGTCAAGTAGCTCTTACGTTCGAGCGGGGGGCCTGCCGGGTTGGCAGGCCCCCCGCTGCACGTACTCTAGGTAGCAGTACGACCGCACTCACGAAGGAATCAGACCACTGGGCAAGCGACAGCCCGAAGGCCCGCCGCCCGCACCCGCGGTGCAGCGCATCCGCCTGCGCTACACCAAGCGCGGCCGCCTCCGGTTCACCAGCCACCGCGATTTCCAGCGCGCCTTCGAGCGGGCCCTGCGCCGGGCCGAGGTCCCCATGGCCTACTCGGCGGGCTTCACCCCGCACCCCAAGGTGTCCTACGCCAATGCCGCACCCACCGGCACGGGCAGCGAGGCCGAGTACCTGGAGATCCAGCTCGCCGAGGTCCGCGAGGTCGAGCAGCTGCGCAAGCTGCTGGACGAGTCCCTGCCCGCCGGGCTGGACATCACGGACGCCGTCGAGGCGCGGACGTCCTCCTTCGCCGAGCGGCTGGAGGCCTCCGTCTGGGAGCTGCGGCTGGACGGCGTGGAGCCCGCGGACGCCGAGCGCGCCGTGGCGGCGTTCCTCGCGGCCGACCAGGTGGACGTCCAGCGCCGCACGAAAAACGGGTTGCGGACCTTCGACGCCCGTGCCGCGGTGATCCGGCTGGAGGCGCGGGACGCCGCGGCCGATAGGCCCGGCGACGGTCCCTGTGCGATACTGCGGCTGGTTGTTCGGCATGCCACACCCGCCGTTCGACCCGACGACGTCCTGTCCGGTCTCCGCGCTACGGCCGACCTGGCGCCGCCGGTCCCCGCTGCGGTGACCAGGCTGGCGCAGGGGCTGCTCGATGAGGAGTCCGGCACGGTGACCGACCCGCTCGCGCCCGACCGCGATGCCGCCCCGGCCCTCCCCACCACGGCCGCCGGGCCGAGCCCCGCCGGCGGCGCGCAGGTGCCGGAAGGTTCCGCGTAAGGACGGCCGTCGAAGCGCCGCCGGACACCAGGGAGCCACCCGGTGCGGCAGGCGCACTGACCAGGAGACTTTCGCCGGTCCCGAGGACAAAGGCTCGGGCCCGGCGAGCGAGACGACAGCTCCCGTGCGGCGACCGCGCCCCGGACGGCGGTACCGCGCTCATCACGCGGACCGACGGGCCGGAACCGGCGTGGCGCCCGGGAGCGTGACGGGAGAACCGCCCGCATGCTCGAATCCATTGAGCCCGCTGAGCCCGGCACCGCCGGGACCGAATCCGACAACAACAGCCCCAGCGACACGCTGCCGGCACGTCGCCGCCGCCGTGCGGCTTCCCGCCCCGCGGGCCCGCCGGCCGCGGCCGCCGAGGCCCCCGAGGCCGCCGCCGCACCCGCCGCCGAGGCTTCCGCCGCGCCGGAGGCCGGGGCCCCGGCTGCCGCTCCTTCGACGCCGGCCCGCCCGCGCCGCCGTGCGACCCGCAAGGCCACGGCCCCCGCCGGCGCCCCCGTGGTCGCCGAGCCCGCCGTGGAGACCGCCCCCGAGGTGGCCGAGTCCCCGCAGCCGGTCGACCTGGCCGCCGCGCCCGTCGAGGAGCCCGCTCCCCGTACGCGCCGCCGTGCCACCCGCAAGGCCACCGCTCCGGCCGGCTCCCCGAAGGGCGCCGAGGCCGTAGTCGAGCCGGTGGAGCCTGCTGTCGCCGCCGCTGTGGCGGAGGAGGCTGACGAGGCCGAGGAGGCGCAGGAGGCTCCGGCCGCCGAGACCGCTGCCCCGGCGCGTCCGCGCCGCCGCGCTGTCCGCCGTGTTTCTTCTCCGGCGGGTGCGCCGCGTGCGTCTGAGGCCGCTGCCGAGCCCGTCGCCGCCGCTGCTGAGCCCGTGGAGGCTCCGGCCGCCGAGGTTGCCCCTGAGGCTGCCGAGACCCCCGCTCGTCCGCGTCGTCGTGCCGTGCGTCGTGCTTCCGCTCCGGCGGGTGCGCCGCAGGCCGCCGAGGCGGTCGTGGAGCCGGTCGTCGTTGAGGAGGCCGAGGAGGTGCAGGAGGCTCCGGCCGCTGAGGCCGCTGCCCCGGCGCGTCCGCGTCGCCGTGCCGTCCGTCGTGCTTCTTCTCCGGCGGGTGCGCCGCGTGCGGCTGAGGCCGCTGCTGAGCCCGTCGCCGCCGCTGAGCCCGTGGAGGCTCTGGCCGCCGAGGTTGCCCCTGAGGTTGCCGAGACCCCCGCTCGTCCGCGTCGCCGCGCTGTGCGTCGTGCTTCCGCTCCGGCGGGTGCGCCGCAGGCCGCCGAGGCGGTTGCCGAGCCGGCCGCCGTCGAGGAGGCCGAGGAGGCGCCGGAGGGTCCGGTCGCCGAGACCGCCGCCCCGGCCCGTACCCGCCGCCGCGCCACCCGTAAGGCCACCGCCCCCGCGGGTGCCCCGCAGGCCGCCGAGGCCGTCGTGGAGCCGTCCGAGCCGGTCGCCGAGGCCGCCGTGGAGGAGGAGGCCGCCGCCGAGCCGCGCGGCCGCCGCACCCGCCGCCGGGCCACCGCCGAGGAGGCCCCGGCCCGTACCCGCCGCCGTGTCGCCGCCGGTGACGCCGAGCAGGCCGCCGCCGCGCTGGAGGCCGCGAAGGAGGCGAGCCGCGCCCGCGAGGCCGCCGAGGCCGCGCCGGAGGAGGCCGCCGCTCCCGCGCGGGGCCGCCGCCGCGCCGTGCGCCCCCCGACGGCCGTCTTCCAGGCGCCCGTCTTCACCGAGCCGATGTTCCAGACGCCGGAGACCGCTGCCGCTGCCGCCGCCGCGGCCGCCGTGGAGGAGCCGGCCGAGGCCGAGGAGGAGCGCGTCGCCGCCGAGGCGCCGTCCGCCGGCCGTCGCCGTCGCCGCCGCCGCGGCGAGCCCGCCGAGACCGAGCGGGCCGAGGCCGCGCCGGTCGCCGCCGAGGAGGAGCCCGAGGGCGAGCCCGAGGAGGGCGCCGAGGCCGCCGCCGAGTACGCCGAGGACGCGGAGCAGGGCGAGCGCCCGTCGCGCCGCCGTCGCCGTGGCGGCCGTCGCCGCCGCCGTGGCGAGGCCGCCGAGGCCGAGGGCGAGACCGAGGAGGAGCAGCCCGCCGAGGCCGAGGAGGCCGAGGCGCGCGAGGAGGAGTCCGCGGAGGACGAGGAGGCCGCCGGCCTCGGCACGGCCGGCAGCCGTCGTCGCCGTCGCCGCCGCCGTCGCAGCGGTGAGGCCATCGAGGCCGAGCCGGGCGCCGACGAGCCGGAGCGCACGGTCGTCAAGGTCCGCGAGCCGCGCAAGCGCGAGGAGCGCGAGCCGGGCACCGGCTTCGACGAGGTGCAGTCCATCAAGGGCTCGACCCGCATGGAGGCGAAGAAGCAGCGCCGCCGCGAGGGCCGCGAGCAGGGCCGCCGCCGGGTGCCGATCATCACCGAGGCCGAGTTCCTGGCCCGCCGCGAGGCCGTCGAGCGCGTGATGGTCGTCCGCCAGAGCGGCGAGCGCACCCAGATCGGCGTGCTGGAGGACAACGTCCTCGTCGAGCACTTCGTCAACAAGGAGCAGGCCACCAGCTACGTCGGCAACGTCTACCTGGGCAAGGTCCAGAACGTGCTGCCGTCGATGGAGGCCGCCTTCGTCGACATCGGCAAGGGCCGCAACGCCGTGCTGTACGCCGGCGAGGTCAACTTCGAGGCGCTCGGCATGGGCAACGGCCCGCGCCGCATCGAGACCGCACTGAAGTCCGGCCAGTCCGTGCTCGTCCAGGTCACCAAGGACCCGATCGGGCACAAGGGCGCGCGCCTGACCAGCCAGGTCTCCCTCCCCGGCCGCTACCTCGTGTACGTGCCCGAGGGCTCGATGACCGGCATCAGCCGCAAGCTCCCCGACACCGAGCGCGCGCGCCTGAAGACCATCCTCAAGAAGATCGTCCCCGAGGACGCGGGCGTCATCGTGCGCACCGCGGCCGAGGGCGCGAGCGAGGACGAGCTGCGCCGCGACGTCGAGCGCCTGCAGGCGCAGTGGGAAGAGATCAAGAAGAAGTCGAAGCAGATCTCGACGAGCTCGCCGAGCCTGCTGTACGGCGAGCCGGACATGACCGTCCGCGTCGTCCGCGACATCTTCAACGAGGACTTCTCCAAGGTCATCGTCAGCGGTGACCAGGCCTGGGAGACCATCCACGGCTACGTCTCGCACGTCGCGCCCGACCTGGCCGACCGGCTGCAGAAGTGGACGTCGGACGTCGACGTCTTCGCCACGTACCGGATCGACGAGCAGCTGATGAAGGCGCTGGACCGGAAGGTCTGGCTGCCCAGCGGCGGCTCGCTCGTGATCGACCGGACCGAGGCGATGGTCGTCGTCGACGTCAACACCGGCAAGTTCACGGGCCAGGGCGGCAACCTGGAGGAGACGGTCACCAGGAACAACCTGGAGGCGGCCGAGGAGATCGTGCGCCAGCTGCGGCTGCGCGACCTCGGCGGCATCATCGTGATCGACTTCATCGACATGGTGCTGGAGTCCAACCGGGACCTGGTGCTGCGGCGCCTGCTGGAGTGCCTGGGCCGCGACCGGACGAAGCACCAGGTCGCCGAGGTGACCTCGCTGGGTCTGGTCCAGATGACCCGCAAGCGGGTGGGCCAGGGCCTGCTGGAGTCCTTCTCCGAGAGCTGCGTGCACTGCAACGGCCGCGGCGTCATCGTCCACATGGACCAGCCGGCCGCGGTCGGCGGCGGTGGCGGCGGCAAGCGCGGCAAGAAGAAGGGCAAGGCCGCGCACGAGCACGTGCACGAGGCCGCGGTGGCCGCGGCGGCGGCTCCGGCCGCGGGCCCGGCCGCCGAGGAGGCCCCCTCGCTGGAGGAGGCCCCTGCGGCCGCCGCCGAGGAAGCGCCCGAGGCGCCGGAGCTGGAGCCCGTCACCGTGACCGAGGCCGAGCTCCAGCCGGCCGTCGGCGGTGACGAGGAGTGGTTCGGCAGCGCCGCCGAGGCGGAGGCCGCGGCCAAGCGCGGCGGCCGTACGCGCCGCCGGGCCACCCGCAAGGCGTCCGCTCCGGCGGGCTCGCCGCGGGGCGCCGAGGCGCAGGCCGAGGTCGTGGTGGAGGCGCCCGTGCCGGTGCCCGAGCCCGTGGCCGTCGCCGAGCCGGCCGAGGAGCCGGTCGCCGTGGTCGTCGCCGAGCCGGTGACCGAGCGCGCGGAGGAGGCGGCTCCGGCCGCTCCGGCGCGGACGCGCCGCCGGGTGTCCCGCAGGGTCTCGGCTCCGGCCGGGTCGCCGGCGGACGCGGAGGCGGCGGTCGTGGTCGTCCCGGCCGCGGCTCCGGCCGAGCCGGCGCCGGTGGCTGCCGAGGCCGCCGAGCCGGTGGCCGAGGCTTCCCAGGTCGCCGAGCCCGTGTCCGAGGGCGTCGAGGAGGCCGAGGCCGCGGCCCCGGCCAAGAAGACCGCCCGCAAGACGGCCGCGAAGAAGACCGCGACCGCCAAGAAGGCCCCGGCGAAGAAGGCCGCGGCCAAGAAGACGGCGGCGAAGAAGACGACGACCGCGAAGAAGGCCACGGCGTCGGCGGCCAAGAAGACCGCCGCCACCAAGACGGCCAAGAAGGCTCCGGCCAAGCGGACGACGAAGAAGGCGGCCGTGGAGGCGACTGCCTCTGCGGAGGCCTCTGCGGAGTGAGCCTTACGGGCTGAGCCCGGCGGGGCACCGCCAGGCCGCACCGTAGTGGTTGCTCGTCGTTGCGGCGGAGAACTCCTCTCCGCCGCAACGGCGGGTAACCTGTCCTGCGGGTACGGCACCCCGGCGAGGGGGCCGGTTTGACCCGTTCGTCAAGGGGCCGTAATCTTGACGGTCGGTGTCTGTTGAGGCGCCACGCCACTGAGCAAACACCTTCCGGCCCCGCCGGGAGAGGCCGCTCGTCCATTCGGATCGTCACGGGCCCCGGGCCCGTGTGAGCGGCTGGCATCAGAGGTCCCATTTACTAGCGAGAGAGTGAGATCCGCGTGTACGCAATCGTGCGTAGCGGTGGTCGTCAGCACAAGGTTGCTGTCGGCGACATCGTCGAGGTTGACAAGATTTCCACCGGCAAGGTGGGCGACGCGGTCGAGCTCTCGACGCTGCTCGTCGTCGACGGCGAGAACGTCACCAGCGACCCGTGGGTCCTGGCCGGCATCAAGGTCCAGGCCGAGATCGTGGACCACCACAAGGGTGCCAAGATCGACATCCTGAAGTACAAGAACAAGACCGGTTACCGCAAGCGCATCGGTCACCGCCAGCAGTACACCGCGGTGAAGATCACCGGCATCCCCACGGCTGCGAAGTAAGGGACTGAGGAGACATGGCACACAAGAAGGGCGCATCGTCCACCCGGAACGGTCGCGACTCCAACGCTCAGCGGCTCGGCGTGAAGCGCTTCGGCGGTCAGCTCGTCAACGCCGGTGAGATCCTGGTCCGCCAGCGCGGCACCCACTTCCACCCGGGCGCCGGTGTCGGTCGCGGCGGCGACGACACCCTGTTCGCGCTGCAGGCCGGTGCGGTGCAGTTCGGCACCCACCGTGGCCGCAAGGTCGTCAACATCGTTCCGGCTGCCTGATCCAGTCTTCCTGGACCGGCGCTCGTAGAGCGATCACGAGGGCGGACCTCCCTTCCCTGTGCGGGAAGCGGGTCCGCCCTCGCTGCGTTACACGTAAGACATCCCCGTCAACAACTGGAGGCACACCGCGATGACCACCTTCGTGGACCGCGTCGAGCTGCACGTCGCCGCGGGTAACGGAGGCCATGGCTGCGCCTCCGTGCACCGGGAGAAGTTCAAGCCGCTCGGCGGCCCGGACGGCGGCAACGGCGGCCGTGGCGGTGACGTGATCCTGGTCGTCGACCAGTCCGTCACCACGCTGCTCGAGTACCACCACAGCCCGCACCGCAAGGCCACCAACGGCAAGCCCGGCGAGGGCGGCAACCGCTCCGGCAAGGACGGCTCCGACCTCGTCCTGCCCGTCCCGGACGGCACCGTCGTCCTCGACGCCAAGGGCAACGTCCTGGCCGACCTCGTGGGCCAGGGCACCACCTACATCGCGGCCCAGGGCGGCCGCGGCGGCCTCGGCAACGCCGCGCTGGCCTCGGCCCGCCGCAAGGCGCCCGGCTTCGCGCTGCTCGGCGAGCCCGGCCAGACCGGCGACATCGTCCTGGAGCTCAAGACCGTCGCCGACGTGGCCCTCGTCGGCTACCCGAGCGCCGGCAAGTCCTCGCTGATCTCGGTGCTCTCCGCCGCCAAGCCGAAGATCGCCGACTACCCCTTCACGACCCTCGTCCCGAACCTGGGCGTGGTCACCGCCGGCGCGACGGTCTACACGATCGCCGACGTCCCCGGCCTGATCCCGGGCGCCAGCCAGGGCAAGGGCCTGGGCCTTGAGTTCCTGCGCCACGTCGAGCGCTGCTCGGTGCTCGTGCACGTCCTCGACACGGCGACGCTGGAGTCCGACCGCGACCCGGTCAGCGACCTGGACGTCATCGAGGCCGAGCTGAAGGAGTACGGAGGCCTGGAGGACCGGCCCCGCCTCGTCGTCCTCAACAAGGTCGACATCCCCGACGGCCAGGACCTCGCGGACATGATCCGCCCCGAGCTGGAGGCCCGCGGCTACCGCGTCTTCGAGGTCTCGGCGGTCTCCCGGCAGGGCCTGAAGGAGCTGTCCTTCGCGCTGGCCGGCATCGTCGCCGAGGCGCGCGCCGCGAAGCCGAAGGAGGAGGCGACCCGCATCGTCATCCGCCCGAAGGCCGTCGACGACGCGGGCTTCACCGTCACCCTGGAGGAGGACGGCCTCTACCGCGTGCGCGGCGAGAAGCCGGAGCGCTGGGTGCGGCAGACGGACTTCAACAACGACGAGGCCGTGGGCTACCTGGCCGACCGCCTCAACCGCCTCGGCGTCGAGGAGGAGCTGATGAAGGCCGGTGCCCGCGCGGGCGACGGCGTCGCCATCGGCTCCGAGGACGACGCGGTCGTCTTCGACTGGGAGCCGTCGATGGCCGCCGGTGCGGAGATGCTGGGCCGGCGTGGCGAGGACCACCGCTTCGAGGCGCCGCGGCCGGCGGCGCAGCGGCGTCGTGACCGGGATGCGGAGCGGGATGAGGCGGAGCGGGAGTACGACGAGTTCAACCCGTTCTAACGGTTCTTACGCGCTGCGGGGCGCCCCTGACGGGGCGCGCCCACGCGGCGGAGCCGCAGATCGATACGGCCCCGCGTGCGAAGGGCATGACGAAGGACCCCGGAAGGGGGAACCTCCCGGGGCCCTTCGTCGCGCTGACGCAGTGTTAGACCGCCGCCGCCGCGTCCGCCTCCCGCTGGGTCGGGATTTCGGAGGCCCGCGCCTCCATGCGGGCGCGCCGGGCGTCCGCCTCCGCGGCGAGCGCCTGCGCCGCCGCGTTGAAGCGGACCAGCGACGGCGGGTCGGACGGGCCGAGCAGCTGGACCTTGAGCTCCGCGCGGGCCTTGGCGAGGCCGTCGAGGCGGGGGTCGCGGACGGCCGCGAGGAGCCCGGCGACCTCGCCGGCCTCCGGCGTGAGGATCGTCGCCGCGCTGACCGTCGGGAAGTTCGTGCGGAACTCCTCCTCGGTCATGCCGCTGGTGTTGGCGACGGCGTACGGCTTCTCGCTGATCAGGTAGTCCGAGACGACGCTCGACACGTCGCTGATCAGGACGTCCGCCTCGTTGAAGCAGCTGAAGAGCGCCGGCCGGGCGGTGGTGATGATCTGGTGCTCCCACTCCGGCAGGGAGGCCCAGTAGGCGGCTTCCCAGGCGGCGGTGGCGGCCTCGACGGTCGCGGCGCGCCCCGGCTCGGGCGTGCCCTGCAGGAGCATCCGCTCGATCTCGTCCGCGCTGTCGCGGAACGTGCTCGTCGTCAGGCGGTCCAGCTCGGCCGTGCGGCGGTCCAGCTCGGCGGCGGCCTCCGGGCCCGGGCGGGCGCCGCCGCGGGCGGCGTTGGCCTCGCGGATCATGGCTTGGATGCGCTCGTTGGCGCGGCCCGCGCGCGGGTCGACGGAGCCGGTCATCGGGTGCGGCTTGTAGAGCAGGCGCACCTTGGGGTCGGCGAGGAGCTCCCGGACGATGTTCTCGCCGGCGAGCATCACCGAGGTGTTGCCGGGGTTGCCGTCCCAGCCCTCCCACGTGGGCGCGTACAGGACCGTCGTGAACTCACGGGTGGGCGCGCCCGCGTACGGGCGGATGGGAGCCAGCTGCGGGCGGCCGACCTCGACCACGTCGCGGTCGTCGACGCCGATGTCGGCGAGCTGGTAGCGCTCGCGGGCGGCGGGGCCGGCGACCCAGATCTCGTCGTAGGCCTTGGAGTACGGGTTGCAGCTGGAGAGCTTGTCGCTCTCGCCGTGGTTGATGAACGCGTGCTTGATCGACGGCATCCGCAGGACCTGCGAGGTCTTACCGGAGTTCGCCGGGTGGATCATCATCTTCAGCGAGGACTTCTCCAGGGCCATCAGGTGGACGACCTTGGGGATGCAGACGATCGGCACGTCGGTGGCCTCGATCTTCTGCACCATGAAGCGCTCGCGGAGCACGATCACGGGGTTGCCGTCGAGCGCGGCGAGGGTGGAGAGCCACATGTTGGCCTGGTAGGCCGAGGTGGTGCCGCCCGAGAAGTACATGCCGACGGTCGGCTGGTAGTCGGCCAGCCAGCGGTCGAGCCACTCCAGGGCGCGCTGCTCGTCGGCGATGCGCTTCTTCGGCCGCAGCCAGCTCGCCAGGTGGACGGTGCCGCCCGCGGCCAGCAGGAGGGCCGTGCCGGTGCCGAGCAGGCCCCACAGGGGCTTCTCCGTGCCGACGGTGGCCAGGAGGCCCGCGGTGGCCGGGATCGCGAAGCGCAGCAGGCGGCGGCCGTGCTGGCGGGCCAGCAGGCGCGGCGGGGCGGCGGTCAGGCGCAGGCCGGTCGTGTCGATGTTGCGGGTCACGAAGGGCAGGGTGCGGCTGCGCCGGACCAGGATCGCGGTGGCCTGGCAGGCGAGGTGGGCGGCGTAGAAGAGGACGAGCCCGACGAAGAGGGGGGCGTATCCGCGCAGCGAGCCGTCGCCCTGGAGCCGGAGCAGCCCGAGGAGGATCAGCATGTCCCGCAGCAGCTGCCGGACCATGACGTCGAAGCGGACCTTGCCGAGGACAGCGACGAGACCGGGGTCACGGTGCTGCAGGTAGAGGTCGAGGGCGAGCCCCGCCGCGGAGGCGGCGATCAGCAGCGGCACGTTGGGCAGCAGCGCGCCGACGAGCTGCGTGGCGAAGAACACCAGCATCGCGAGCAGCGCCGCGGCCTGGACGGCGCGTCGGGAGGCTGTTCCGGCAGAAGGCACTGGGAGGGCTCCTGGCAGGCGGACTAGAAGGGGGGACTGTTCGAGTGTGGGGGAAACCGTGCCTGGACAACGGTCAGCTACCGACCGTATGACGCGGGCTGGTCCAGGAGCAATCTTCCGTGACGGCAATCATCGCAAAACAGGGCCGAACGACCACAATCCCAGGCGGTAGATTTGCGGGCCTGAGGCAGCCCGGAAGAGGCGGGCGACCGGCGAATCACCCGAGGTGTGTGCAGTGACTGGGGCAGGGGAGCAGCAAGGGGTCCGTGCGGCGGCGGTGGCGGCCGCGCGCAGGATCGTGGTCAAGGTGGGGTCCTCCTCGCTCACCACCGCGGGCGGGGGGCTGGACGCCGACCGCGTTGACGCGCTCGTCGACACGCTCGCGAAGGCCGGTGGCGAGAAGGAGATCGTGCTGGTCTCCTCCGGCGCCATCGCGGCCGGGCTGGCCCCGCTGGGCCTGGACCGGCGCCCGCGCGACCTGGCCCGCCAGCAGGCCGCGGCCAGCGTCGGCCAGGGCCTCCTCGTCGCCCGTTACACCGCGTCGTTCGCCCGTTACGGACGGCGCGTGGGCCAGGTGCTGCTGACCACGGACGACACCAGCCGCCGCGCGCACTACCGCAACGCCCGCCGGACGCTGGACCAGCTGCTGGCCATGGGCGCGGTGCCGGTCGTCAACGAGAACGACACGGTGGCCACGGACGAGATCCGCTTCGGCGACAACGACCGGCTGGCCGCCCTCGTGGCCCACCTCGTCCGGGCGGACCTGCTGGTGCTCCTCTCCGACGTGGACGGCCTCTACGACGGCGACCCGTCCACGCCGGGCACCTCGCGGATCGACGAGGTCACCGGGCCGCAGGACCTGGAGGGCATCTCGATCGGCAGCGCGGGCAAGGCCGGCGTGGGCACGGGCGGCATGGTCACCAAGGTCGACGCCGCCCGGATCGCGGCCGCCGCGGGCATCCCGGTCGTCCTGACCTCGGCCAGCCAGGCGGCGGACGCCCTCGCCGGCCGCCCCACCGGCACCTTCTTCCACCGCACGGGGCGCCGCTCCGCCGACCGCCTGCTGTGGCTCGCGCACGCCTCCACGCCCCGCGGCGCCCTGACCCTCGACGACGGGGCCGTGCGCGCCGTGGTCGACGGCACGGGCTCGCTGCTGCCGGCGGGCATCGCCGGGGTCGAGGGCGAATTCAGCGCGGGCGACCCCGTCGAGCTGCGCGACACCGAGGGCCGGGCCGTGGCGCGCGGGCTCGTCGCCTTCGACGCGGGCGAGATCCCGCAGCTGCTCGGCCGCTCCACCCGCGACCTGGCCCGCGAGCTCGGGCCGGAGTACGAGCGCGAGGTCGTCCACCGCGACGACCTGGTCGTGCTGCGCCGCTGACGACCGTCGCTCTCGGCGACACAGCGGTGACGGATCCGGGGCCGCGCCCCGGCCGGATGGTGCGGTAAGTCCAGCCTTTCCATGGGGCCTTTCCGTAAAAACCCCACGCGGCCGCCCGCAGACTGGTCAACTTTGATGCGAGAGCGACGACCAGCACCACCGCTCCGCCGTACGCGGGCGGAGCAGCGAGCAAGGAGGCCGCCGGTGAGACGAGGGCGCCCAGGGGCGCTGCCCCGCGCTGGAGGCACGCCCCCGGCCACGGCCGCGGGCTCCTCCGCCCAGGCCCGCGGGGCCGTGGGGGAGACGCGCACACTGACCAGCGTCGCGGGCGGGGGCGGGGGCGAGAGGGTGGAGGCGTCCCGGCTGTGGCACATCACGCTCAGCGTCTCGGGCGCCGAGGCGCCGCTCGCCGAGGTCCGCCGCGCGCTCGAACAGCTCGCCCACGACCACCCCTTCCTGCTGACCAGCCGCTACGCCCACGACCACGCCGAGATCCGGTACTGGGAGGAGGCGCGCGACCTGCACGACGCCGCGGCGGTCGCGCTGCGGCTGTGGGGCGAGCACCGCTCGACGGCCCGGCTGCCCCCGTGGGAGATCGTGGGCCTGGAAGTCATCGACCGGGAGACGTACCACCAGCGGATCGCCGAGGGCTACGGCCCGCTCCCGGCGACGCCGGTGGGCGTGCACCCGTTCTGAGCGGCCCCCGGCGCCGCGGGCCCGCCGCTGCCGCCACTGCCGCCACTGCCGCTACCGCCCCGCCGCACCCGGCCGCGGGCGCGGCGAGGCCTCCGCGCAGCGGACCACCGCGTCCACAGTCCGGAATCCGTCGTGGTCCCGGGCCGCGCGCGGCTACCCTGCGAGTCATGAGCAGCGTTTTCCCCTCCCCCCTCGCCGACCCGATGCCGCAGTCCCCGGTGCTGCGCGCCGCCTACCGCGCCCGCGCCGCCGCCGCGGAGCTCGCGCCACTGCCGCGCTCGGTGAAGGACGAGGCGCTGCTGGCCATCGCCGACGCCCTCGAAGTGCGCACCAAGGAGATCGTCGAGGCCAACGCCGAGGACGTCGCCAAGGCCCGCGCCGCCGGGACGAGCGAGAGCGTCGTCGACCGCCTGACCCTCACGCCCGAGCGGGTGCGGGCCATCGCCAAGGACGTCCGCGACGTGGTGGCCCTGCCCGACCCGGTCGGCGAGGTCGTCCGCGGCTCCACGCTCCCCAACGGCATCGACCTGCGGCAGGTCCGCGTGCCGCTCGGTGTCGTCGGGATCATCTACGAGGCCCGGCCGAACGTGACCGTCGATGCGGCCGCGCTGTGCCTGAAGTCCGGCAACGCCGTCCTGCTGCGGGGCTCCTCCTCCGCGTACGCCTCCAACACCGCCCTCGTGCGCGTCATCCGCGACGCCGTGGGCGGGGCCGGCCTGCCCGCCGACGCCGTGCAGCTCGTGCCGGGCGAGAGCCGCGACTCGGTGCGCGAGCTGATGCGCGCCCGCGGCATGGTCGACGTGCTGATCCCGCGCGGCGGCGCCTCCCTGATCCGTACGGTCGTGGAGGAGTCCACCGTCCCGGTCATCGAGACCGGCACCGGCAACTGCCACGTGTACGTGGACGCCCGGGCCGACCTCGACATGGCGGTGGACATCCTCGTCAACTCCAAGGCGCAGCGCGTGAGCGTGTGCAACGCCGCCGAGACGCTCCTGGTGCACCAGGACATCGCCGGGGAGTTCCTGCCGAAGGCGCTCGCCGCCCTGGCGAAGGCCGGGGTGACGGTGCACGGCTGCGAGCGGGTCCTCGCGCTGGCCGAGGGCAGCCCGGCCACGGTGGTGCCGGCGACCGTCGAGGACTGGGAGACCGAGTACCTCTCGTACGACATCGCCGCGGCCGTCGTGGACGACCTGGACGCCGCCGTGCGGCACATCCGGCTGTGGTCCTCCGGCCACACCGAGGCCATCGTGACCACCTCGCAGGCCGCCGCCCGGCGCTTCACGCAGCTGGTGGATGCAACGACCGTCGCGGTCAACGCCTCGACGCGGTTCACGGACGGCAGCCAGTTCGGCTTCGGCGCGGAGATCGGCATCTCCACGCAGAAGCTGCACGCGCGCGGCCCGATGGGCCTGCCCGAGCTCACCTCGACGAAGTACATCGTCACGGGCGACGGGCACGTGCGCGGCAACGGCCTCCCGGCGAGCTGAGCCACGGCGGGCGGCGAGCCGAATTCCCCTGCGGGCTGAGCGGATTGGCCGCTTCCGGGGCTACGCTGGACGGGTGCCGGACGACGTGGGGGGCCAGCCGTTCCCGGACGGCGAGGAGCCCGACAGCTACCGCAGCGGAGACGATCGGGACGACCCCTTCGCCTCCGTGGTCTTCGACGAGGAGTTCGTGCGGTCCGCGAGGATCCACGAGCCCTCGGCGGTCGAGCGGATGCTCGCCGCCGACCGGGCACGCGCCGAAAGCGAGACGTCACAGTCCGCGTCGCCGCGCTCCCGGTCCGGCGGCGGCCCCGCCGACGACGATGCCGATCCGTACCCCGACCCCTACGAGGACGGCCACGACGGCCTCCCCGGGTACCACCCGGGCCGCGCGGGCGCCTGGCCCACTCTCACCCACGACCTGGACCCGGACGACGCCTACGGCCCGTACGGCCGTCACGGCGGCCCCAGGCGCCCTTACCGGGGCCATCCCCGCTGGCACCGTCCGGTGGCCTGGGTGCTCGCGGTGGTGATGGGCATAGGCGTGGTGGCCCTCGCCTTCGCCGCCGTCTACCGCAGCGCCTCCTCGGGCAATCGGCCCAGCTCCGATCCGCCGCCCGCCAGCACCGGCGTGGACGCCCCGGCGGGCTCCCGGCCGGGCCCGCTGCCCTCCGTATCGGCGGATTCCGAGCCTCCGGTCGCCTCGGCGGTGCCCCGCCGCTGACAGGCGGCGCCGGAGGCCAGGGGCTCACCCGCCGCGACCGCCGTGACCTGCACGGATGCGGGTGTACCCGGCATCCGCACGCCCTCCGGAATTTCTTCGGAACTTGTCGTGTACCAGGGCGTTTACCGAAGCCCCGGCAGACCTACTCTTGATGTATGGACGGGCCTGGAGACCCACCTGAGGGCACGCCCGAGGGTGTCCCGGCAGGTGGGGACGACGAGTACCGATCCGTCGTCTTCGACGAATCGTTCGTCCGGGCTGCCCGCCTCCAGGAGCTCTCCGCCAGCGAGCGCATGGGCGACCACGCGCTCGCCGTGCGCACCCGGCACGTGTGGTCCCGCGTCAGCACCTCCCGGCAGGTCCTCGTCCTGGTGATCCTCATAGCCCTGGCCTTCGGCACGGCCGTCTACATGGGACTGCGCCACCCGTACAAGGACCCGGTCGTGCCCGCCGCCGAGCCGATGCGCGCCATGCTCGTGCCGCTCGCCCCCAAGGACCCGGTGCCCGGCGGCAGCGCCCAGGAGCTCTTCGACCGCAGTCCCGCCGCGCGGTTCCGGCTCGGCACCGAGGGCGTGAACCTGCCCCCCGCGCGCAGCACCCAGCACTTCTCCGAGAGCCAGGTGATGGCGGCCCTCGCCGCCGCCAAGGAGTACACGGTCAAGTCGGCCCTCGACCCGGCCGTGCTCACCGGAGGCTCCCAGCGCACCGTTAGGCTCCTGCTGGACCCCGCCCAACTCGACCAGTTCGACCGGAGCTTCGACCGGCCCGCGAACGACGGGCGGCACGCGGCCACGGCCTGGCTGGTGCGCTTCGACCCGGCGCAGGTCGCCCTCGTGGACACGCCCGTACGGACGCGGGGCGTCTTCCGCGTCTCCGAGACCGGTCCGGCGACGCTGGAGGTCTCCGCCGACCACACCTTCGTCTACGCCCTCCGCCCGGCGGCCGGGCCCCAGGACGCGTCGCTGTTCACCGTGCGGCGCGAGGTGCGGTTCCGGTTCGACCGGGACGGGCTGCAGGAGCACCACCTGATCGTGGTGCAGAGCTATCTGCAGGCCGGGCCGCAGTCCTGCTCGGCCGACGACGAGGCGTACCTGCGGCCGCTCCTGGCCGGCCAGAAACCGGACGGGTCCGTGCCGGGCACGGACCCGTACAGCACGGATCCGGCGGTGGGCGCGGTTTGCGGTGCCCTGGCGCATTGAGCCGTTGGGCTCACCCATGGTTCGGCACCGCCGGAAGGGTCGTCGACGGCTGAGCACCGTTGCGGCGGCAAAAAACCTGCTGGGCCCAGCAACTTCCTTCCGCCGCGACGGCGTGCAACCCCCACCGGGGATTCCGGCGGTGCCGTGCGGCCTCTGGTGCGGCCTACGGCTCCTTGGGGCCCTCCGAAGGGCCGTCCTTCGGGGAACCGTTCCCCGCGTTCCCGGGGCGGCCCGTGAACGCGTCCCGCAGGCGGCCGCCGAGATCGCCCGCGCCGCCGGCGATGTCCCGGACCAGGCCCATCAGGGGATCCTTGCTGGCCTTCACCGACTCCGCGTAGTGGTTCGCCGACTCCCGGAAGGAGTCGGTCACCGACGCGTCCTTGTCCTCGCCGCGCCGCGGGTAGTGCCCGTCCATGATCCGCTGGAAGTCCCGGCTCCCGGCCCACTTCTTCAGCTCCGCCGCCCGCACGGTCGTGAACGGGTGGCTGCGCGGCAGCATGTTCATGATCTTGAGGACGGAGTCGCGCAGGTCCCCGCCCGCCTCGTACTCCTCGGCCTGCGCGAGGAACGCGTCCACGTTCATCTCGTGCAGGTGGTTGCCGCCCGCGATCTTCATCAGGCCGCGCATCGAGGCCTGTACGTCCTGGCCGGCCAGCAGCCCCGCCCGGTCGGCGGACAGCTCCGACTTGCGGAACCACTCCCGCAGCGCCGTCACGAGCGCCATGATCGCGACATTGCCCAGCGGGATCCAGGCGACCTTGACGGCGAAGTTCGTCAGGAACAGCAGGATGGTGCGGTAGACGGCGTGCCCGGAGAGGGCGTGCCCCACCTCGTGGCCGACGACGGCCCGCATCTCCTCCTCGTCGAGCAGCTCGACCAGGCCCGTGGTGACGACGATGACCGGCTCGTCCAGGCCGATGCACATGGCGTTCGGCTGCGGATCCTGCGTGACGTACATCGGCGGGACCTTCGGCAGGTCCAGGATGTAGCAGGCGTCCAGGAGCATCGTGTGCAGGTGCTGGAACTGCTGCTCGCTCACGCGCACCGAGTCCGACAGGAACATCAGGCGCAGGCCGCGCTCGGGCAGCAGCCCGCTCAGCGTCTTGAAGACCGTGTCGAAGCCGCTCAGCTTGCGCAGCGCCACGAGGGCGGAGCGGTCCGCCGGGTGCTCGTAGGCGCGGGACGAGATGTCCGGGAAGCGCTTGCGCTGCCGGCCGGGCAGCCGCTCCCCGGGAGCGGCGCCGTTGCTGCCGTTGCTGCTGTCACTCATCGAGACCCCCTCGGCGGCGTACGCACCTTCCGGACCCCACCCTAGGCGCTGCCACCGGCAGGGCTACCGTTGGAGGCATGTCCCCTCTGCATGCATTCGCGGCCCGGCCCGGCGTCACCGAGCTCCTCGCCGTCTCCAAGGGCGACACGGGCCCCGGCCCGGTCCTCCGCACGGTGCTCATCGTCGGCGTGGTCGGGATCGTCTTCCTGGCCTGGTTCCTGCTGCGCGGCTACAAGAAGGACTGACGCCGCGCCACGAGGCGTGGAGTCGGCGTGAGCCCGGCCGGGGCCCCCGCATACGATGTGGCAGAAGTCTCTGCCCGCTACCGTCCCGGATAGGTCCTGCCGACGATGACTGCCTCCTCTGGTTTCGCCTCAGCGCACACCGCCCTCGCCACCCTCGCCTCCGAGGGCGAGCACGTCGACACGCACCCGAGCATCAGCCCGTTCATGACCGGCGGCGCCGCCCTGGTCATCCTGCTGCTCCTGCTGTGGGTCACCACCCGCTTCAACCGCGACCGCTGAGCGACCCGGTCCCTGGGGATCCGGCGTCCGGCCGCGCCCAGTAGGGTCTGCACGCATGGGAGAGCAGACAGGGCCCGTGAAGCGGCGGCTCGGCGTGATGGGCGGGACCTTCGACCCGATCCACCACGGCCACCTGGTCGCCGCGAGCGAGGTGGCCGCGCGTTTCCACCTGGACGAGGTGGTCTTCGTACCGACGGGGCAGCCGTGGCAGAAGAGCCACCGCGAGGTGTCGCCGGCGGAGGACCGCTATCTGATGACGGTGATCGCCACGGCGTCGAACCCGCAGTTCTCGGTCAGCCGGATCGACATCGACCGCGGCGGCCCGACCTACACCACGGACACGCTCCGTGAGCTGGCCGCGCTCAACGACGACTCGGACCTGTTCTTCATCACGGGCGCCGACGCGCTGGCGCAGATCCTCACCTGGCGGGACACGGAGGAGCTGTTCTCCCTGGCCCACTTCATCGGCGTGACCCGGCCCGGCCACATACTGGCCAACCCCGGGCTGCCGGAGGGCGGGGTCTCCCTCGTCGAGGTGCCCGCCCTCGCGATCTCCTCGTCCGACTGCCGGGCGCGCGTGGCGCAGGGCGACCCGGTCTGGTATCTGGTCCCCGACGGTGTCGTGCGCTACATCAACAAGCGCAAGCTCTACCGGCACTGAGGCACGGACCGAGGGGTACCGAGGGGAACCGGTGAACGACCGACAGGACCCGTACGCACAGCAGCCGCAGGTGTACGGCTACGACGCCTACGGGCAGCCGGTGTACAGCCCGGACGCGCCGGAGCGGGTCTACGACCCGTACGGTCAGCCGCTGCAGCAGGGGTCCTCCTCGCCGCAGGAGCCCGCGCACGGGGCCCAGGGCGGCGGGTACGGCGGCTACGGCGGGTACGACGCGGCGGCCGGCTACGACCCGTACGGCATGCCCCAGCAGGGTTCCCCTCAGCAGCAGTACGTACCGCAGCCCGTTCAGCCTCCTGAGCAGCAGGTCCAGGAGCAGGTCCAGCCGCAGTGGATCCCGCGGCAGGCGGGTCCGCCGTACGCCGAGGAGGCGCACGGCGCCCGCGAGCCGGAAGCGCAGGCTGCGCAAGGCGCGCCCCGCGGGGCCGGGCCCCAGGAGCCGTCGGCCGGCCGGCCGGGCCCCGCGGCGGCGGACTACCGCACGGAGCAGTTCTCGTTCATCGAGGAGCCCGACGAGGACTCCGAGGACGTCATCGACTGGCTGAAGTTCAGCGAGAGCCGCACCGAGCGGCGCGACGAGCGCAAGCGCAAGGGCCGCAACAGGATCGTGGCGCTCTCCGTGGCCCTCGTCCTCGCCCTGGGCGGCGTCGCGGCCTACCTGTTCCTGAGCGGCGCCGACGACAAGAAGGGCGCGGCCGCGTCCGGCGGCGGCCAGAAGCGCGACGTGATCGTCCTGCACCTGCGGCAGACCCGCGGCGGCGGCTCCTCCACGGCCCTGCTGGTGGACAACGAGACCGCCGGGAAGGGCACCACGCTCCTCCTGCCGAACACCCTGGCCGTCGCCAAGGAGGGCGGCGCGGGCTCCACCACGCTCGGCAAGTCCGTCCAGGACGACGGCACCGGCGCGACCCGTGACGCCCTGAACACGCTGCTGGGCTCCGACATCAAGGGCAGCTGGCGGCTGGACACCCCCTACCTGGAGAACCTGGTCGAGCTCGTCGGCGGCATCGAGGCCGACACGGACACGGACGTCCCCGGCGAGAAGCAGGGCGACGGCCCGGTCGTCCGCCGCGGCACCGCGCAGAGCCTGAGCGGCCGCATGGCGGTGGCCTACGCCACCTACCGGGGGCCCGGTGAGGACGAGGGCAAGCAGCTCGCCCGCTTCGGCGGGGTGATGCAGGCGGTGCTGAAGAAGCTCCCGGCCGACAGCGCCGCGGCGACCCGCACCGTGGAGACGCTGGCCCAGATCCCCGACCCGTCGCTGTCCACCGAGCAGCTCGGCGCCTCCCTGGCGCACCTCGCGGCGCTGGCCAAGAAGGGCTCGTACGCCACCGCCGTGCTGCCCGTGCAGCAGGACGGCACCCTCGGCGAGAAGGCCACCGGCGGGCTCGTCAAGGAGGTCCTGGGCGGCACGGTGCGCAACACCGACCCGAACGCGGCGCCCCGCGTGAGCGTGAAGAACGCCACAGGCGGCAAGGGCGCGGCGACCTCCGCGCAGATCACCCTGGTCAACAGCGGCTACAGCGTGATCGACGGCGGCACGGCGAGCGCCGCGGAGGGCGCCTCCGCGGTGCTCTACGCGGACGAGAAGCGGGCCGCGCAGGCCAGGGAGGTCGCCAAGACCCTGGGGCTGCCCGCGGGCGCCGTGAAGCAGGCCAAGGAGGCCGGCACGGCCGACGTCACCGTGGTCCTGGGCAAGGACTACAAGGGCTGACCCGGCCGGCTCGCCCCCGCGCCCGCCGGCAGGGGCGGGGGCGGCCGCCGTAAATGCCCAGGAGGGTCACCGGTGGGTCGTGAGACCCTTGATGGGTACCTGACCCCCTTCGACCGAAAGCATGGCTTGTGACCGCCACGGATCGCTCCATCGAGCTCATCAAGGCCGCCTCCCAGGCGGCCGCCGACAAGCTCGCGCACGACATCATCGCGTACGACGTCAGCGACGTGCTGTCGATCACCGACGCCTTCCTGCTGGCCTCGGCCCCCAACGACCGCCAGGTCAAGTCGATCGTCGACGAGATCGAGGAGCGGCTCCTCAAGGACCTCGGCGCCAAGCCCGTGCGCCGCGAGGGCGACCGCGACGCCCGCTGGGTGCTGCTGGACTACGTCGACATCGTCGTCCACGTGCAGCACAGCGAGGAGCGCGTCTACTACGCCCTGGAGCGGCTGTGGAAGGACTGCCCGGAGATCGAGCTGCCCGCCGACGCCGCCGCCACCCGCGGCAAGGGCGAGGAGCACGCGCGCGCCCAGGCCGCGGAGGGCGGCGAGGTCACGGGCGACGCGGGGCGGTGAGCTGAGCTGACCAGCGCCAAGAGCGGCGGCCGCGGCCGCCGCATCGTCCTGTGGCGGCACGGCCAGACCCCCTGGAACCTGGAGCGCCGCTTCCAGGGCTCCACGGACATCGAGCTGACCGGCACCGGCGTCGCCCAGGCGCGCCGGGCCGCCCGGCTGCTCGCCGGGCTCCGGCCGGACGCGATCATCGCCTCGGACCTCAAGCGGGCCGCGGCCACCGCCGCGGAGCTCGCCGCGGTCACCGGCCTGCCGGTCAGCCACCACGCCGAGCTGCGCGAGACGTACGCGGGCGTGTGGCAGGGCCTCACGCACGACGAGATCATCGCGCGGTACGGCGAGGAGTACGCGGCGTGGAAGCGCGGCGAGCCGGTGCGGCGCGGCGGCGGCGAGCTGGAGACCGAGGTCGCCGACCGGGCCGCCCCGGTCGTCCTGGAGCAGGCCGCGAAGCTGCCCGAGGACGGCACGCTCGTCGTCGTCAGCCACGGCGGCACCATCCGCACCACCATCGGCCGGCTGCTCCAGCTGGAGTCCCGCTCGTGGGAGGCGCTGGGCGGCCTCACCAACTGCTGCTGGTCCGTGCTGGGCGAGGGCGCGCGCGGCTGGCGCCTGCTGGAGCACAACGCCGGGACGCTCCCCGAGCCGGTCCTCGGCGACGACGACTGAGCTCCTGCCGGGGGCGTCCGGGGCCCGGATTTCACATCCGGGCAGGTGGCAGGCTAAAGTTCTTCTTGTTCGCGGGGAACGCCGGGGGAAACGCCGGAAGACCTGAGGACAGCGGGGCTATAGCTCAGTTGGTAGAGCGCCTGCATGGCATGCAGGAGGTCAGGAGTTCAATTCTCCTTAGCTCCACAGTTCGAATGATCCCGTCTCCGGTGCCGGAGGCGGGATCATTTGCTTTACCGGCACATTCCCGTGGCAGAATCCGGCTGTCGGGAGCGGAGGACGGGCCGAAGGGGAGGGAACGGCTGACCCATGGGTGCTCACAGCCGGAAGTGCGACTGGTGCGGCAGCGGCACGCCCATCGTCCGCGACATGGAACCGCTCAACTCGGCCTACCAGTACTGGTGCGTGGAGTGCGCACGGGCGCTGATCATAAAAGGCGACCCCATCGAGACCTACCGCGAGCTGGAGGGCGAGCCGATCTACGGCCGGCTGCTCGACGAGCACTGCGCCCTGAAGCGCTTCTACTCCTTCGCGACGGCCTGACGGGGCGGACCGGCCCCCTCCGTATCTTCCGCCGTACGCTGCGGCAACCTGCCGCGGCACGGGCGCGTCCTGAGGGGTGAAGCTGCCGCCGGGAACGGCCGGCGGCACGGGGGAAGCATGCGGAGGACACCGCGTGACCGAAACAGTCGTCAGCCCGTCCGGCGCCGGAGAGGGCTCCGAAGCGCCCGTTGCCGAACTCACACCCTTCCTCGACGCCCTGCGCGTCCCGCCGGTGCTCCGGCCCGGCCGGACCGAAGCGCTCCACGGCATCGAGATCGAGCAGACCACCACCTGGGTCCGGCTGCACTCGCAACTGCCGCCCACCCGCGTATGGGCCTACGAGGGCCACGTCCCGGGGCCGACCATCGAGGTGCCGCGCGGCCGCCGGCTGCGCATCACCTGGAGCAACCGCCTCACCGGCCCCCACCCGGTGACCGCCGTGGAGGCCGCGCAGGCGCCCGGCGCACCCGTGCCCGACACCCTGCCCGGCCGCGGCGGCGCCGCGCCCCTGGCGGACGTCGCCGCGCTGCCCCCGTGGACCGTCACCCACCTGCACGGCGCGCCCACCGGCGGCGGCAACGACGGCTGGTCGGAGAACGCCGTCGCGCCCGGCGACAGCCAGCTCTCCGAATACCCCAACGACCACCGCGCGGTCGCCTGGTGGTACCACGACCACGCCATGGACATCACCCGCTGGAACGTCTTCGCGGGCCTGGCGGGGATGTACCTCGTCCGGGACGCCGAGGAGGCCGCCCTGCACCTGCCCTCGGGCCGGCACGAGATCCCGCTGATCATCCAGGACCGCAACCTCGACACCGACCCGGACGGCAAGCTGACCGGCCGGCTCCTCCACAAGACGGTGATCGTCGGCAAGGACGCGCAGGGAAAGAACGTCACCCGGTCCTTCAACGGCCCGTACACCCTTGTCAACGGCGTCATCTGGCCGCACCTGGACGTCACGGCGCGGTGGTACCGCTTCCGGCTGCTCAACGCCTCCAACGCCCGCACCTTCGCCCTGCGCCTGGTGGACGCGGAGACCGGCGCGCCGGTGCGGGGCGCGGCCTGGCAGATCGGCACGGACGGCGGGCTGCTGCCGCGCCCGCTGCCCCTGGACGGGCCGCTGTCCGTGGCGCCCGCCGAGCGGATGGACCTGCTCATCGACTTCGGCCTGCTGCGGGGCCGCCGCGCCCGCCTGGTCAACGAGGCGCCCGGGGTCGCGTATCCGCAGGTCATGGAGTTCCGGGTGGCGGACGAGGAGGTGGCCGACCCGTTCGTGCTGCCGCCGGTGATCTCCAGCTCCTTCGAGCGGATCACGCACGACACGGCGCCCGCGCACGAGCACCGGCTGATCGCGCTCGTCCCGCCGGGCACGGCCGGGAACGCCCACCCGGGCATGTGGGAGATGCGCAAGGCCGAGCCGGGGGAGGTGCCCGCTCCGGGCGAGGGCGTGATCCAGGTCAAGGGCGCGGACGGCAAGGTGCGGACCTACGTCAGGGGCGCGCAGACCTTCGACGACGCGCTGGGCTTCATGGTCACCTACGACGCCTGGGAGCAGTGGAGCTTCCTCAACCTGGGCGGCCCCACGCACCCCATGCACATCCACCTGATCGACTTTCAGGTGCTGAGCCGGGACCGCTACCCGGCGGGCGCGGGGAGCCCCTTCGACCCGGCCCTGGGCGGCACGCGCTCGCCGCTGGAGTACGCGGGGCCGGCGCCGGTGTCCGACGGTGACGCGGGCTGGAAGGACGTGATCCAGGTGCCCGCGGGGCAGATGGTGAACGTGATCGGCCGCTTCCGCGGTGCGCGCGGCCGGTTCATGTACCACTGCCACCTGCTGGAGCACGAGGACATGGGGATGATGCGTCCGTTCGTGGTGATGCCGGGTGAGGTACTGAAGTTCCACCACGGCGAGCACGGCGGCCACGGCCACGGCGGTCACTCCGGGCACTCGGGCTGACGCTTCCGCCGGTGCCCGCGGCCCGCCGGGCGGCCAGGGTAAGGAAGGCCGCCCCGGCCGCCGGGTAGCCCGCGTCGGCGAGCATCTGGCCGCCGCTCTGGCGGAGTTCGGGCCGCTCCTCGGGGCTGTGCGGGACGCGCCACAGCACGTACGAGCAGAAGAGCACGGCGGCCGCCGCGGTCCCGGCCCACCAGGCGGGAGCGCGGCGCTCGGCCGCCTCGCGGACGAGCAGCAGCCCGGCCGGCACGCACCACACCCAGTGGTGCGACCACGAGACGGGGCTGACGAGCAGCGCGGTGGCCGCGCAGGAGAGCGCGCCCCAGGCTGCGCCCCGCGGCCCGGCCCGCTGGGTGCGTACGGCCACGGCCACGCCGAGGACGGTGACGGCGGCCGCCGCGACCGCCCACCACGGGCCGGGGTCGCCGGTGTGCAGCAGCCGCGCGAGGACGCCGCGCAGCGACTGGTTGGCGGTGTCCTCGGCGTGGCCCACCCGGTCGGCGGCGAAGACGGCGGCGGTCCAGAAGCGGTACGAGTCGTGCGGCAGGGCCAGTGCGGCGAGGGCCGCCGTGCCGCCGAAGGCGGCGGTGGCGACGGCCGCCCGGCGCAGCCACGGCCCGCCGTCCGCCCGGCGGGCCAGGCCCGTGGCGGCGAGGTGGACGACGAACAGGGCGGGGGTGAGCTTGATGCCCGTGGCCAGGCCGGTGCCGAGGCCCGCCCAGCGGTGCCCGGCCGGCCGCGTCAGGTCCCACAGCACCAGGACGGCGACGAGGAGGTTGACCTGGCCGTTGCGCAGGGTCTGCCAGACGGGCTCGCACCAGACGCACAGGGCGGCGGCGGTGAGGGCCACGGCGGCCCGCGGGCGGCCGTCGACGAGCCGGACGGAGAGGTGGGCGAGGGCGAGCAGCAGGCCGAGGTTGGCGAGCTCGGTGAGGACGCGCAGGACGGTCGTGCCGGGCAGGGTGAGGGCGGTGAACAGGAGCGCCGCGAAGGGCGGGTAGGTGGCGGGCAGGCCGCGGTGGGTGGCGCGCATCGCGTAGAGGTCGCCGCCGGTGCGGACGGTCCAGCCTTCGGCGCGGTAGACGAGGACGTCGGTGGAGGCGACGTGGGAGGCCCGCTGCGCGAGGAGGAAGAGGCAGAAGGAGACCAGACAGCCCGCGGCGGCGGCCAGGGTGCTGCGGCGGCCGGGGCGGCCGGGCCAGGCTGTCACGTGGAGCGCTCCGGTTCCGCGGGTGACAAAACAGACGAGCCAGAAGGACAGGTGTGCGACAAATCGGGCCAATAGGGGGCGATGTTATCCCATTCGCCCGGTTTCCCGGGGCTGCCGGACAGCCGATTTGGCAGGTGGCGGGGGTGTCCGTGTAATGTTGTCGATGTCGCCGGGGGGAACCGGAAAGGGCAGAAGCCCGAAGCGGAAACCCGGGTGGCACTCAGCAAGGGGCTATAGCTCAGTTGGTAGAGCGCCTGCATGGCATGCAGGAGGTCAGGAGTTCAATTCTCCTTAGCTCCACAGGAGATGAGCGGGTCGTCCGGAAACGGACGGCCCGCTTCTTCGTATGCTCAGCGCTCCGTGCGCTCTGGGCGCTCCCTGTCGAGGTGCTCCTTGCCGAGGTGCACCTTGTCGAGTCTCAGGGCCAGCGCCGGGCAGCGCCGCACGGCCCGCTGCGCCCGTCCCCGCAGGTGGTCGGGCACACCGGCGTCCGCGAGCGAGGGGTAGCCGTCCGGCCCCGTCCGTACGAGCTGCGGCAGCAGGTCCGCGCACAGCCCGTGCCCCTCGCACAGCGTCCAGTCCACCGCCAGCCGCTCCACACGCCGCGGGCCGGGCAGGCCGCCGCCGCCCGCACCGGCGTCCGCCCCGGCCGTCGCGGGCAGCGGGAGCAGCCCGGCCGTGGGCCGCCCGCAGCCGCCGTTCAGGACGTGCGCCGCAAGGTCGTCGGTGAACACCGACAGCGCGCTCAGGACGAACCGCGCCGCCCCGTCCGGATGCCCGCATGACCCGCGCCCGCGCACCGCCGCAGCCGCCTCCCGCACGCGCTCCAGGGCGCTCCGGCCGGCCCCCGCCGTCACGTCCGCGAGCGCCGCGGCCAGCGCCGGCAGCCCCGACCGGCACGGCCCGCACTGCCCGGCGGACTCGGCGGCCAGCCAGTGCGCGGCCCGTACGGTCTCGCCCAGCGGGCAGGTGTCCGCGGGCAGCGCCAGCACGGCGCCCACCCCGAGGACCCCGCCGCAGTCCGCGAGGCTCTCGTGCGAGACCCGGGCCCGGGCCGCCGCCGGCGCGTCCAGCCACGCACCGTGGCAGCCGCCCGTCAGCACCCCCTGCAGGGCGGCAGTGGCGCCGCACACCTTCAGCACGTACGCGAGCGGCACCCCGCCCGGCACCTCCACGACCTGCGGCTCGGGCACCGCGCCCGAGACGGTCAGCAGCAGGGTGCCCGGCTCGCCCGGGGCGCCCGTGGCCGCGTAGCCCTCGGCCCCCAGGCGGGCGGCGAGGGCGAGTTGAGCGAACGTCTCGGCGTTGGACAGCAGCGTCGGCGCCCCGCCCAGGCCCTCGCGCGAGGCCCGGTCGTGCCGCCCCGGCGGCAGCGGGAGCCCGCCGTCGGCGGCCCGCAGCAGCGCCGAGGACTCGCCCGACACCAGCCGCTCGGGCAGCCGCACCACCCGGGCGTGCACGGCCGAGCGGCGCCGGCCGGCCAGCCCGCGCTCGGCCAGCGCCTCCCGCACCGAGGCCTCGGCCGCCGCCCGGGTCACCCCGACGACCACCGAGCCCGCGCCGAGGGCCGCCGCGGTCATCAGGGCCCCGTCCAGCACCAGGTGCGGGGCCCGCGCGAGCAGGACCGCGTCCTTCCGGCTGGCCGGGTCGCCCTCGCAGCCGTTGACCACCACGGCGGGGCGCGCGCCGCGCCGCTGCGCCACCCCGGCCACCGCCCGCAGCTTGCGCGCGAAGGGGAAGCCCGCGCCGCCCCGGCCGCGCAGCGCGACCGCCTCCGCCAGGGCCGTCAGCTGCGCCTCGGTGTGCTGGGGCAGCGAGCCGTGCACCGACAGGTGGGCGCTGCGGTCGAGCCGGGCCGCCCGGTCCAGCCCGGCCAGCAGGCGCGGGCGGCCGAGCGCGAGCACCGCCGGCTGCTCGGGGAGCGCGGGGCTCACCGGGCCCGGCCCGGAGCGACGGCGTCACCGGTGCGGTCGGGGGAGGGGAGCGGAGGGAGCAGGTGTAGGAGGCCCATGGCACGGCACGGTAGGGAGCCCACCGGCGGCGTGCGGTCCGCTTCACGCAACCCCGGTACGAGGGGCCTCACCACTGCTAACGTCGGGTCTTTTGCGCGTGCCGGTCCCTGCGGCGCCTCCTTGATCTCTTCTTGACGAACTCATGCCCCACGGTTGAGCAGTTCGCCGAAAGAGTGACGCCGTGTGGGCGTGCTCATGCCAGTGCTCATGCCAGTGCTCAGGTCGGTGCTCGTGTCAGTGCTCGTGTCAGTGGTCATGTCAGTGCGCCCGCGGTATTGCGACCACTCGTTTCGCAGGGGGTTCCATGAGATCAAGCCGCACCCGCGTGCGCGCAGGACTGGCCCTGGCGGCAGCGCTGCCGCTGGCCGCCGGGGCGCTCGCGCTCGGCACGCCCACCGCCCTGGCGGCCCAGCCCGGGCCGCACGACCGGCAGGCGCTGGCGGGCACCAAGCCGCTGTGGGCGACGCCCTCGGCCGACCGCGGCACGGCCGACGCGTCGGAGAAGGTCACCGCCCGCGTCTACCTCGCCGGCCGGGACGCCAAGGGCCTCGCCGCCCTCGCCCGGGCCGTCTCCGACCCGTCGTCCGCCTCGTACGGCAAGTACCTGACGGCGCGCCAGGCGAAGGAACGTTTCGGGGCGACGAAGGAGCAGATAGCCGGGGTCACCGGCTGGCTGACGTCCTCCGGCCTGAAGGTGACCGGCACCAACGACCACTACGTCAGCGTCACCGGTGACGCCGCCGCGGCCCGCAAGGCCTTCGGCACCGAGCTGCACCGCTACGTCAAGGACGGCCGCACCTACCACGCGCCCTCCGCCACGGCCTCCGTGCCCGCCTCCCTCGGCGGCGCCGTCCTGACCGTCGTGGGCCTTGACGACGCCCCGCGCCTGGCCAGGCACCGCGACACCCTCCCCGGCCCGTCGGCCGCCTTCCGCAACGCCGGCCCGTTCTCCACCTACTACGGCTCGAACGTGAACGAGAGCCTGCCGTCCGCGTACGGCTCCCACGCGCCGTACGCGATCAAGGGCTACACGGGCAAGCAGCTGCGCGCCGCGTACGGGGCGAAGAACTTCACCGGCAAGGGCGTCACGATCGCCATCACCGACGCGTACGCCTCCCCGACCATCGCCCAGGACATCCAGCAGTACGCGAAGCGCAACGGCGACAAGAGCTGGCGCAAGGGCCAGTACTCCCAGGTGCTGCCCGCCGGCTGGACGCACACCGGCGAGAAGGAGTGCGACGCGGCGGGCTGGTACGGCGAGCAGACCCTCGACATCGAGGCCGCCCACGCCGTCGCCCCGGACGCCGGCATCGTCTACGTCGCCGGCGCGTCCTGCCAGGACGACGACCTGATCGACGCCCTGCACAAGATCGTCGACGGGCGGCTCGCGGACATCGTCTCCAACTCCTGGGGCGACGTCGAGGCCAACGAGACCCCGGACGTGGCCGCCGCCTACGACCAGGTCTTCCAGACCGGCGCGGTCGAGGGCATCGGCTTCTACTTCTCCTCCGGCGACGACGGCGACAACGTCGCCAAGCACGGCACGAAGCAGGTCGACACGCCCGCCAACTCCCCGTGGGTCACCTCCGTCGGCGGCACCTCGCTCGCCGTCGGCAAGGGCGACAAGTACTTGTGGGAGACCGGCTGGGGAACCCACAAGGCGGAGCTCTCCAAGGACGGCCTGAGCTGGGAGAACCCGGTCTTCACGGGCGGCGCCGGAGGCGGCACCAGCAAGATCCACCAGCAGCCGTTCTACCAGCGCGGCGTCGTCCCCGACGCCCTCGCCAAGGCGAACGGCAGCACGCCCATGCGCGTCGGACCCGACATCGCGGCCGTCGCCGACTCCGGCACGGGCTTCCTCGTCGGCCAGACCCAGACCTTCCCCGACGGCTCGGTGAAGTACGACGAGTACCGCATCGGCGGCACCTCGCTCGCCGCCCCCGTGATCGCCGGCGTCCAGGCGCTCGCCCAGCAGGCCCGCCACGGCGTGCCCATCGGCTTCGCCAACCCCGCCATCTACGACCGCTACGGCACCGCCGCCTACCACGACGTCACCGACCACCCGCTCGGCAAGGGGCAGGGCATCGGCGTCGTCCGCGTCGACTACAAGAACGGCGTGGACGCCAAGGACGGCCTGGTCACCAGCCTGCGCAGCCTCGGCGGCGACAGCTCCCTCACGGCCGTCCCGGGCTACGACGACGTCACGGGGGTGGGCACGCCGGGGGAGACGTATGTGACGTCGTACGTGCCGGGACACCGCGCCCCGTAGGGGCGCGGGGAACTGCGCGAGCAACCACGGACGGCCCGCACGCACCGGACGGAGCGCACCCGGCACGGCGTTCGGGCCGGGGGGAAGGCCCCGCACCTCGATGCGGGGCCTTCGGCCCCTGCGGTAACCTGGCCACATGCGTGCCGTACGCCTTCTGCTTAGCGGGCCGCGCTGATCAGTACCGACCGGTCACCACGGTCGGCATCGGCGCGGCGTCCCCTCCTGTGCGAGGGGATTTTTCATTTCCGCAGGTGCCGCAGGTAGAGACGACGACGATCGATGGAGCTTTGAGGACGATGAGCGAGACCAACACCGCCGCCGAGGTGGCTGCCCCGCACCGCTACACGGCCGCGCTGGCCGCCGACATCGAGGCACGCTGGCAGGACGTCTGGGACGCCGAGGGCACGTACGACGCGCCCAACCCCTCCGGTGACCTGGCGGGCGACCCCGCGGTCGTGGCGCGCCCCGAGAAGTTCATCATGGACATGTTCCCGTACCCCTCGGGTGCGGGCCTGCACGTCGGCCACCCCCTCGGCTACATCGCCACCGACGTCTACGCGCGCTATCACCGCATGACCGGCCACAACGTCCTGCACACCCTGGGCTTCGACGCCTTCGGCCTGCCCGCCGAGCAGTACGCCGTGCAGACCGGCACCCACCCGCGGGTCTCCACCGAGGCCAACATCGTCAACATGAAGGCGCAGCTGCGCCGCCTGGGCCTGGGCCACGACAAGCGCCGCTCCTTCGCCACGATCGACCCGGCCTACTACAAGTGGACCCAGTGGATCTTCCTGCAGATCTTCAACTCCTGGTACGACGAGGAGGCGAAGAAGGCCCGCCCGATCGCCGAGCTGATCGAGCAGTTCGAGAGCGGGCAGCGCGAGGTGCCGGGCACGCGCGCGTGGAGCGAGCTGACCGCCGCCGAGCGCTCGGACGTCCTGGGTGAGTACCGCCTGGCCTACGCCTCCGACGCGCCCGTCAACTGGTGCCCCGGCCTGGGCACCGTGCTGGCCAACGAGGAGGTCACTGCCGACGGCCGCTCCGAGCGCGGCAACTTCCCCGTCTTCAAGTCCAAGCTGCGCCAGTGGAACATGCGGATCACCGCGTACGCGGACCGCCTGCTGGAGGACCTGGACGCCCTGGACTGGCCCGAGGCCATCAAGCTCCAGCAGCGCAACTGGATCGGCCGCAGCGTCGGCGCCCGCGTCGACTTCGCCGTCGACGGGCACGAGGACGCCAAGGTCACCGTCTTCACCACCCGCCAGGACACCCTCTTCGGCGCCACCTACCTGGTCGTCGCGCCCGAGCACCCGCTGGTCACCGAGAACGGCACCCACCACTCGGTCATCCCGGCCGCCTGGCCCGAGGGCACGCACGGGGACTGGACCGGCGGGCACGCCACCCCGGCCGAGGCCGTCGCCGCCTACCGCAAGGAGGCCGCCGCCAAGTCCGACGTCGAGCGGCAGGCCGACGCCAAGGAGAAGACCGGCGTCTTCACCGGCGTCCACGCGATCAACCCGGTCAGCGGCGAGAAGCTGCCCGTCTTCACCGCCGACTACGTCCTGATGGGCTACGGCACCGGCGCGATCATGGCCGTCCCCGCGCACGACAGCCGCGACTTCGCCTTCGCGCGCGCCTTCGACCTGCCGATGCGCTGCGTCGTGCAGCCCTCCGACGACCGCGGCACCGACCCGGCCGCCTGGGCCGAGTCCTTCGACTCCTACGACGCCGAGATCATCAACTCGGCCGGGGAGGGCATCTCCCTGGACGGCCTGGTCGTCAGCGAGGCGAAGACCCGCATGGCCGAGTGGCTGACCGAGCAGGGCATCGGCGAGGCCACCGTCAACTACCGCCTGCGCGACTGGCTCTTCAGCCGCCAGCGCTACTGGGGCGAGCCCTTCCCGATCGTCTACGACGAGCAGGGCGTCGCCCACGCGCTGCCCGAGTCGATGCTGCCGCTGGAGCTGCCCGAGGTCGAGGACTACTCGCCGCGCACCTTCGAGCCCGACGACGCCGACACCGAGCCCGAGACCCCGCTCTCCCGCAACGAGGAGTGGGTCAACGTCACGCTCGACCTGGGCGACGGCCCCAAGCGCTACCGCCGCGAGACCAACACCATGCCCAACTGGGCGGGCTCCTGCTGGTACGAGCTGCGCTACCTCGACCCGCACAACGGCGAGCAGCTGGTCTCCCCCGAGGCCGAGCAGTACTGGATGGGCCCGCGCGAGGGCAAGCCGCACGGCGGCGTCGACCTGTACGTCGGCGGTGCCGAGCACGCCGTGCTCCACCTGCTGTACGCCCGCTTCTGGTCCAAGATCCTCTTCGACCTGGGCCACGTCTCCTCGGCCGAGCCGTTCCACAAGCTCTACAACCAGGGCATGATCCAGGCGTACGCGTACACCGACGCGCGCGGCGTCTACGTCCCGGCCGCCGAGGTCGAGGAGCGCGACGGCAAGTTCTTCCACAACGGGGAGCCGGTCAAGCGCGAGTACGGCAAGATGGGCAAGTCCCTGAAGAACGCCGTCACTCCTGACGAGATGTGCGCCACGTACGGCGCGGACACGCTGCGCCTGTACGAGATGGCGATGGGCCCCCTGGACGTCTCCCGCCCGTGGGACACCCGCGCCGTCGTCGGCCAGTACCGCCTGCTGCAGCGCCTGTGGCGCAACGTCGTCGACGAGGCCACCGGCGAGGTCACCGTCGTGGACGCCGAGGCCGACGAGGCGACGCTGCGCGCCCTGCACAAGGCGGTCGACGGCGTCGGCCAGGACCTGGCGAACCTGCGCTTCAACACCGCCATCGCCAAGATCACCGAGCTGAACAACCACGTGACCAAGCTGCGCGAGGTCCCGCGCTCCGTGGCCGAGGCCATGGTGCTGCTGATCGCGCCGCTGGCCCCGCACATCGCCGAGGAGCTGTGGCACAAGCTGGGCCGCTCCGGCTCCGTGGTCCACGCGGACTTCCCCGTCGCCGACCCCGCCTACCTGGTCGACGAGGCCGTGACCTGCGTCGTCCAGATCAAGGGCAAGGTCAAGGCGCGGCTGGAGGTCCCGCCGTCCATCTCCGACGAGGAGCTGGAGAAGACGGCGCTGGCCGACCCGGCGGTCGTCGCGGCGCTCGGCGGCGCCGGCATCCGCAAGGTCATCGTGCGGGCGCCGAAGCTGGTGAACATCGTCCCGGCGTAGGGTCCGGCCACTGAGGGTTCTTCCCTACGGGCAGGTTGGGGGTTCGTTCGGAACCCGCGGCCTGCCCGTGCCGTTTACGGTGGAGGGGGAGCGCGACCGCCGTTCCCCACACCGTCCCGAGGAGCGTCATGGAAGCCGTGGCCGTGATCGTCGCACTGATCTTCGCGGTCCTCGTCGCGCTGGCGGTGGTCGCCACGGTCAGGACGGTCCGCGCGGTCAAGCGCGGCGTGGACCGCACGGTCCACCAGGCGCGGCGCACCGTCGAGGACACCCGCCTGAGGGCCCGGCAGTTCGCCCAGCCCGGCGCGGCCGGGGAGGTCGCCCAGCTGCGCCTGTCGCTGCGCACGTCGATGCGCGCCACGCAGGACGCCCTGCAGGCCGCCGCCCCCGAGGACCCCTCGCTCTCCGAGGCGCTCGCCCTCTTCCAGCGCCTGAGCGCCCACGGCCACGAGCTGGACGACGAGCTCAAGCGGCTGGAGACCGAGCCGGACAAGGCCCGGATCGCGGCCCGCCTGCCGGAGCTCCGCGAGCGCACGGCCCGCGTCAAGGACTCGGCGGATTCGCTGCGCTTCGCCGCCCAGGACCGCGCCCGCCGCTTCGCCGAGGACGACCTGGAGACGCTGAGCGGCCAGATCCGCATGGAGGCGGGGGCGCTGCGGCACTGGAGCGACGAGGGGATGGACGGCGAGGGGATGAGCGGCGAGGCCGCGGGTGCTTCCGGTGCGGGTGCTTCCGGTGCGGGTGCCGCCGGTGCGGGTGCTGCGGCCGGGGAGCGGCCGGAGCGGCCGGAGCCGCAGGCGATCACCGGGCGGGACCGGGACGCGTGGCGCGCGCCGGGCTATTCGTGGCAGAAGACGAGCCGGCCGGAGCGCGCGGGCTGACCGGCAAGCGTCAGGGAACGGGCCGCACGAGGTCTACCTCATGCGGGCCCCGGCTGTCCGGCCGTCCCGCAGGATGATCACCTGTACGGGGCCCGTACTGCCGTCGGAGCGCCCCTGCGGGTAACCTCCGGAACATGTCCCGCCATGTCGCTGTCATTACCGATTCAACGGCCTATCTGCCGCAGCGGGCGATGGAGCGGCACAGCATCACCGCCGTACCGCTCACCGTCGTGCTGGGGGACGAGGCGCTCGAAGAGGGCACCGAGGTCTCGGCCCGCTGCGTGGCCCAGGCGCTGCAGAAGCGCAGGCCGGTGACGACGTCGCGGCCCGGCCCCGAGGTCTTCGCGGCGGCTTATCGCTCGGCCGCCGAGGCCGGGGCGCGGGGGATCGTTTCGCTGCACCTGTCGTCGGAGTTCTCCGGCACGTACGACGCGGCGGTCCTCGCGGCGCGCGAGGCGGAGGTGCCGGTACGGGTCGTGGACACGGGCATGGTGGCCATGGCTCTTGGTTTCTGTGCGCTGGCGGCCGCCGAGGCGGTGGACGCGGGCGGCACCCTCGACGAGGCGGTGGCCGCCGCGGAGAAGCGCGCGCAGGGCACGGCGGCGTTCTTCTACGTCGACACCCTGGACTACCTCCGGCGGGGCGGCCGGATCGGCGCGGCCCAGGCGCTGCTGGGCTCGGCGCTGGCCGTGAAGCCCCTGCTGCAGCTGGAGGGCGGCCGGATCGAGCTGCGGGAGAAGGTGCGGACGGCGTCCAAGGCCATCGCGCGGCTGGAGGAGATCGCGGTGGAGCGCGCGGGCGCGGCGCGGGTCGACATCGCCGTCCACCACTTGGCCGCGCCGGACCGCGCGACGGACCTGGCCGACCGCCTCCGTGACCGCCTCCCGGCACTGGAGGAACTGCACGTCAGCGAGGTAGGCGCAGTAATCGGCGCCCACACGGGCCCGGGGCTGCTGGGCGTGGTGGTGGCGCCGAAGTAGGGGGTACTCCTTCCGCCGCGGCGGTGATCGGCCACGATGGCGAGGGTCCGGCGGGATTGATGGGCGCGGGATGCGAGACCCGGCCGACTGTCGCCGCGCCGGTGCTTCCCCCCGGCGGGTGACGAAGTTATCCACAACTGCGCGGTTATCCACGGGAGTCGGCCCCTCCGAGCGGGATCACGGTAATCGCCCTACCGTCTTGCGCATGTCGGATCGCATGTCGGATCGCGTGATGGATCGCGTGTCGGGGCGCCTTTCGCCCCCGGGGCCCAACAGCCGCCCCCAGGGCGGCACTTGGCGGCTCGCCATGCGGGAGCGCCTGCCTCTGTGGCTGCAACTGCGGTGCGGCATCGAGCCGAAGACGCTCGCCGCACTGGCGGTCGTCCTGATGGCGGCGTGCGCCTTCGCGGCGTACCACTTCCTGGCGGGGCGCCCCCAGACCGTCCGGGTTCCCGCGCGGGACGCGTCGGCGGAGGCGTCGGCGGTGGTGACGCCCCCGCTGCCGGTCGCGCCGTCCCCGGCCCCGTCCCGTACGGGCGGCGGCGCCGTGGTCGTGGACGTGGCGGGCAAGGTCCGCAGGCCCGGGGTGCTGCGCCTGCCGCCGGGTTCGCGGGTGGCCGACGCGCTGGCCGCGGCCGGGGGCGCCCGCCCCGGCGCGGACACGACGGGGCTCAACAGGGCGCGCGTGCTCGTGGACGGGGAGCAGATCGTGGTGGGCGCCCCGGCGGGCCGCCCGGGCGGTCCGGGCGGTTCACCGGCACCGGCACCGGCACCGGCACCGCCGCCGGCACCGGGCGCGGCCGCCGCAGCCGGTGGAGGCCCCGCGCCGGGCGGCCCGGTGAGCCTGAACTCCGCGACGGCCGAACAACTGGACGCGCTCCCGGGCGTCGGCCCCGTCCTGGCCCGGCACATCGTGGACTACCGCACGCAGCACGGCGGTTTCCGCTCCGTCGAAGAGCTCCGCAAGGTCAACGGCATCGGCAGCCGCCGCTTCGCCGACCTCCGTCCCTTGGTACAGCCGTGAGGCCGCCGGCGCCCGGGCACCCGGGCAACGGTCCGGTGACCGTACGGCCGGCAGGCCAGGCAGGTCAGGCAGGCCAGGCCGAAGCTCGCCGTTCCGCGGCCGCCCGCCCCCAGGCGCAGATTCCAGCAGCGACGCCCGATGTCGGCAGAGGGGAGCCCGCCACGGCTCCCCCGGGCCCGGTCCGGGAAGAGGGCCCGCCCGACCTGCGGCTGCTCGCGCCCGCGCTCGCGGCGTGGGCCGCGGCGGCCGTCGCCCTCACGGCAACCGGCTGGGCGGTGGCCCTGGGAGCGGGCACCGGAGCCGTGGCGGCCGGGGCGCTGCTGGCCTTCTTCGGGAAGCGCCACCCCGCCGCGGGCCGCGGAATCGCCGTCGCCCTCGCCGCCGTCCTGCTGTGCGCCGTGGCCGGCGCGGCGGTGGCCGCCCTGCGGGGCGCGGACTCCCGCCGCGGGCCGCTGCCCGCCCTGGCCCGCCGGCATGCCGAAGCCGTGGTCGAGGCGACGGTCACGGCCGACCCGAGAGCCGCGCGTCCGCACGTGCGGGGCGCAGCCCGGGCGGCCCCCGCCGCCGTGGTGGAGGCGGAGGCGGTCAGGGTGACGGCGGGCGGCGTGACGACCGCTGTCCGTACGCCCGTGCTGCTGATCGTGCCGCCTTCGTGGCTCGGGTTGCTGCCGTCCACCCGGGTGCGGGCGGAGGGCCGTCTCGCGGTGCCGTCCGGGGCGGGAGGCCCCGGCCCGTTGCCCGCCGCGGTGCTGCGGGTCGGCGGCCGGGAGCCGCCCCGGGTCACCGGCGGCCCGAGCGCGGTGCAGCGCGTCGCCGGCCGGTTCCGCGCGGGCCTGCGGGCGGCCACGGACGGGCTGCCCCCGGATCCCCGGGCGCTGCTGCCCGGACTCGTGGTCGGGGACACCTCGCGGGTGCCGGCCGACCTCGACGAAGCGTTCCGGGCGACGGGGATGACGCATCTGCTGGCCGTCTCGGGCAGCAACCTCGCGATCCTGCTCGCCGTGCTCGTCGGGCCGCCGCACTTGGCCGCCCGGGCCGAGCGCCGCGGCCTCGCGGCGCGGCTGGGGGTGCCGCTGCGGGCGACGGCGGTGCTCGGCGCGGGGCTCGTGCTGGGCTTCGTCGTGGTGTGCCGGCCCGACCCGAGCGTGCTGCGCGCGGCCGCCTGCGGACTGGTGCTGATGCTCGCGCTCGGCACGGGCCGCCGCCGCGGCCTGCTGCCCGCCCTCGCGGCGGCGGTCCTGCTGCTCGTCCTCTACGACCCCTGGCTCGCCCGCAGCCCCGGCTTCCTCCTCTCGGTGCTGGCGACCGGCGCCCTGCTGACCCTGGCGCCGCGCTGGAGCGCGGCCCTGCAGCGGCGCGGGGTGCCGCCGCGCGTGGCCGAGGCCCTGGCGGCGGCCGCCGCCGCGGAGGCGGCCTGCGCGCCGGTGATCGCCGTGCTGGCCGAGCGGGTGAGCCTGGTGGCGGTGCCCTGCAACCTCCTGGCGGAGGCGGCCGTCGCACCCGCCACGGTGCTCGGCTTCGCCGCGCTCGCGGTGTCGCCCGTGGCCCCGCCCGCCGCCGAGTGGCTCGCCCGGCTCGCGTCCTGGCCCGCCTCCTGGGCCGCCGGGGTGGCCCGTACGGGCGCGGACCTGCCGGGAGCGGAGCTGGCCTGGCCGGGCGGCTGGACGGGCGGTCTGCTGCTCGCCGCGGCCGTGGCCGCCGCCGTGCTCGCGGGCCGCCGGCTGCTCGGCAGCCCCTGGGGCTGCGCGGCCTGCGCGCTGCTGCTGCTCGTCGCGGTCGTCCGCCCGGCGCCCCTGAACCGCGCGGTGACGGGCTGGCCGCCGCCCGGCTGGCGGCTCGCGGTCTGCGACGTGGGGCAGGGGGACGCGCTGGTCCTCGCGGCGGGCGAGGGGAGCGCGGTCGTCGTGGACGCGGGGCCGGAGCCCCGTGCGGTGGACCGGTGCCTGAGCGCGCTCGGCGTCGAGCGGATCCCGCTCGTCCTGCTGAGCCACTTCCACGCCGACCACGTCGACGGGCTGCCCGGAGTGCTGCGCGGCCGGGCGGTCGGGGGCATCCAGACGACGCCGTTCGCCGAGCCCGCGGGCCAGGCCGCGTTCGTCCGCCGCGAGGCCGGCCGTGCGCACGTCCCCGTGACGGAGGCCGCGGCGGGGGAGCGGCGCCGCCTGGGCGAGCTGGAATGGGAGGTGCTCTGGCCGCCTCCGGCCGGGACGTCGGCGGTGGCCGAGGAGGGCCCCAACGATGCCAGCGTCACCCTGCTGGTCCGCAGCGCCGGCCTCACGGCGCTGCTGCTCGGAGACCTGGAACCACCCGCCCAGGAGGCCCTTAGGGAGGCCCGCCCCGAGCTGCGGGCCGTGGACGTGCTCAAGGTCGCCCACCACGGCTCCGCCCACCAGGACCCGCACCTGATACGCACGCTCAGGCCCCGCCTCGCTGTCATCTCGGCCGGCGCCGGCAACCCCTACGGTCACCCCTCGCCCCGCACGCTCGGTGTGCTGCGGCAGCAGGGCGCGGCCGTCCTGCGGACCGACACCGACGGCCCGGTCGCGGTGACCGGCAGTGGGACGGCGGTCACGGCGGTCACCAAGCCAGCGCCCTAGGCCCCCGCGGCTCAGGGCCCGGGACCGCAGTCTGATGACATCACCCATGACTTGAGGGATAACTGACCCATGAACAAGATCATCAGTAGCGCGGAGGCCGACGCCTACCTGGCCCGTATCGGCGTCACCCGTCCGGCCGTGCCCGACCTGGCCGCGCTGCGCGAGCTCCACATCCGCCACCTGCACGCGGTGCCGTTCGAGAACGTCTCGGTCCACCTCGGCGAGGAGATCGTGCTGGAGCCCGCCGCCCTCGTCGCCAAGGTGACGGGCGGGCGGGGCGGCTTCTGCTACGAGCTCAACGGCGCGTTCGCCGCGCTGCTGGACGCCCTGGGCTACGAGGTCACGCTGCTGGCCGCGCGGGTGATGGGGCCCCAGGGGCTGTTCGGCCCGCCCTTCGACCACCTCGCGCTGGAGGTCCGCACGGCGGACAGCGACGAGCCGTGGCTGGTGGACGTCGGGTTCGGCCGCAACAGCCACTACCCGCTGCGGTTCGGCGAGCGGGGCGAGCAGGCCGACCCCGCCGGCCCCTTCCGGCTCGCCGGGACGGCCGACGGCGACCTCGACCTGCTCCGGGAGGGCGAGGTGCAGTACCGCCTCGAACGGCGGCCCCGGGAGCTGGCGGACTTCGAGGGCGGCTGCTGGTGGCACCGCACCTCGCCGAAGTCCCTCTTCACCAAGGCGGTGATCTGCTCCCGGCTCACCCCCTCCGGCCGCGTCACCCTCAGCGACCGCACCCTCGTGACCACCGGCGCGACGGGCCGTCAGGAACTGCCGCTCGGAGAGGAGGAGATCCTGCCCGCCTTCCGCGACCACTTCGGCATCGTGCTCGACCGGGTGCCGCAGGCGCGGCGCACGGCGGAGGAGCAGGGCACGCCGTAGGCGCGGGGCGGGCGGCGGGTCACTCCCGTTCGAGCCAGCCGTCGTACTCCTCGGCCAGCTCGCGCAGGGCGGCGACGTCGAGGTCGCCCTCGGGGGCCTCCAGGACCACCAGCCACTGGGCGTCCTCGGCGTCGTCCTCGCCGGCCAGGGCCTCGCGGACTATCTGAGGGTCGTCGTCCAGCGCGAAGCGCTGCGCGGCCTCCTCGGCCGCCTCCTCCGCGGCATCACGGTCGGGAAGCACCAGGAGGTGTCGTACGGAATCGGTGTCTGAGGAGAGATAAGGGCTGCTCACACCGCACATTGTGCGATATGGCGGACCGGCGCGCGGGGGGAGGTGTCAGTAGCGCGTGGGATGCTGTTCGCGATGGCCAGGAAGACTGCAACCGACGACGTTCTCGCCCCCGTCACGCTCGCCGTGGGACAGGAGGATCTCCTCCTGGACCGCGCGGTCCGGGAGGTGGTCGCGGCCGCCCGCGCCGCCGACGCGGACACCGACGTCCGGGATCTCACCCCCGACGCCCTCCAGCCGGGCACGCTCGCCGAGCTGACCAGCCCGTCGCTCTTCGCCGAGCGCAAGGTCGTGATCGTGCGCAATGCCCAGGATCTCTCGGCGGACACGATCAAGGACGTCAAGGGCTATCTCTCGGCGCCCGCCGAGGAGATCACGCTGGTGCTCCTGCACGCGGGCGGCGCCAAGGGCAAGGGCCTGCTGGACGCGGCGCGCAAGGCCGGGGCGCGGGAGGTCGCCTGCCCCAAGATGACCAAGCCGGCCGACCGGCTGGCCTTCGTGCGGGCCGAGTTCCGCACGGCCGGCCGCTCCGCGTCCCCCGAGGCCTGCCAGGCCCTCGTGGACGCGATCGGCAGCGATCTGCGGGAGCTGGCCAGCGCCTGCGCGCAGCTCGTCGCCGACGTCGACGGCACGATCGACGCCGCCGTCGTGGGGCGGTACTACACGGGCCGCGCCGAGGCCTCCAGCTTCACCGTCGCCGACCGTGCGGTGGAGGGCCGGGCCGCGGAGGCCCTGGAGGCGCTGCGGTGGGCCATGTCCACGGGCGTCGCGCCCGTCCTGATCACCAGCGCCCTGGCGCAGGGCGTCCGCGCCATCGGCAAGCTGGCCTCCGCCCCGCGCGGCGCCCGCCCCGGCGACCTCGCGCGGGACCTCGGCATGCCGCCGTGGAAGATCGACCGGGTCCGGCAGCAGATGCGGGGATGGTCCGCCGACGGCGTCGCGGCGGCGCTCACCGCGATCGCGGAGGCCGACGCCGGCGTCAAGGGCGGCGGGGACGACCCGGAGTACGCCCTGGAGAAGGCGGTGGTCGCGGTGGCCCGCGCGGCCAGAAGCCGAGCCTGACCCCGGTCGCCCGGCGCCCACGGCCACCCCGTAACACCTTCCGGTGCGGGCCCTGGGCTCTCCCGTGGCACCCCCGGAAGCCCCGGACAAGCCTGGCCCGGGAGCGACCCGCAAGCCTGGAGGCGAGGCCTGAGACGGGCCCCGGCCTTCCCCACGCCGCCCCGGGAAGCCCCGGGTCATGCCCGAGCCCCGAGAAAAGCCCGGCCCCGGTAGCGCCCCGCAAGCCCGCAGGCGAAGCCTGTGGCCCCCGGGCCGCCCCGGGACACACCCGG
>NZ_JBPQTW010000011.1:0-74730 GCF_051386535.1 Streptomyces sp. URMC 127 | reverse complement strand
GCCCCGGCGATGCCGGGGCCCGGGCGCTCCGCGCTCACGACGCCTGTTCCGCCGGCGGAGAGGGACTGAGCCCCTCTCCGGACCGGGCGGGTGCGGGATTGCCGTTCCTCATGGGGCTGAACCACGCGAATCCCGCGAGGCACAGCCGGACCACACCACTCACCACGATGATCACGTAGATGTCGTGCAGGGAGTTCTCTATGGCACCACCGACGAGTGCGGCGAGCGGGATGGAGGCGAAGGCGAGCATCCGCGTGGTCGCCACGACGCGGCCCAGCAACCGGGCCGGGACGATCTTCTGGCGCAGGGTGAACCAGGACACCATGTTGACCGACGCGCAGGCGAAGAGCAGGCCCCATGCCGCTCCGATGAGGACGGGATGGCGCAGCGGGAGCAGCGCGAGGGTCGCACATCCGGCGACGGCCGTCGTGGCGATGATGATGCCACCGGCGGGGAAGCGCTTGTTCAGGCGGCCGGCGACTGCCGCTCCGAGGACGGCTCCCACGCCTTGCGAGGCGACGACCGCACCCAGTACGGACGGGGAGAAGTGCCGGTAACTGGTGAGGTAGAAGACGAAGTTCGCCTGGATGATCCAGGTGGCGAAGTTGGTGCCGGTGAACAGCAGTGACCCGGCCAGCAGGAGCCGGTTCTTCTTGAAGATGTAGCGCCCGGCCTCGCCGATGTCCTTGCGGAAGGACGTCTTCGCTGCGTTCGCGGGACGGGGCGAGGCGACGTCGCCCATCAGCAGGATCGCTCCCGCCGAGACGAAGAACGACACGGCGTTGAAGGTGACGGTGGCTTCGTAGCCGAACAGCGCGATGGCGCCACCGGCCACGACGGGACCGAGCATCCCCATGATGTTGTCGCCGGACTGCAGCCAGCCGTTGGCCCGGGCGAGGTTCTCCTTCGCGGTGATGTCCGGAAGGAAACTCTGGAACGCCGGGTGGTACACGGGCTCCACGCATCCCAGCAGCAGGGCGAGCACGAGGATCGGCCACAGCCGGTCGACACCGGATATGACGAGAACGGCCAGCGCGGCCGCGATGGCGGCCGCGCTGAGATCGCCGCTGATGAGGATGCGGCGCCGGTTCCAGCGGTCCGCCCAGACGCCGCCGGGAAGGGAGAAGAGCAGGAAGGGAACGTACTCGACGACGTAGACGAGACTGGTGCTCAGCGCCGACCCGGTCTGGTGCAGTACGAGCAGCGGCAGGGTGATCCGGTACACCCAGTTGCCCAAGGACGAGGTCAGGTAGGCGCACAGGAGCAGGTAGTAGCGCTTTCCCATGTCAGCCGACCGGTGCGACGGCATCGGCGGGGACGGGCGCGCCGCACACCGTGCAGTCCTCCGACCGGGTCCAGCGCTCGGCTTCCCGCATCGCATAGTCCCCGAAGCGCAGTTCCATCAGCCGCCCGGCGGCCACGGGCGGCGCGATGCCGGTGACCAGGCGGGCCAGCTCCCCGAGGAGGAAGCCGGTCGTCATGGTGACGAGAGGGCCGAATGCCGCGTTGTCACCGCCGATGCGCCGTTCGGTCTTCTCCGTCAGCAGGCCGTGGGAGAGCTCGTCCGTGGTGGAGACCTGGCGCCGCCAGCACTGCACACAGCCGGTCTCGCCGGGGACGATGGTGTAGTAGACGGCGCGCTGGGTGTCGAGGCCGCCTGTGGTCAGCGGAATCCCGGTCCTGACGCACGCCTCGTTCACCCAGCTGACGATCTCCACCTTGGGGCGGTCCGCGACACAGATGACGACGTCGGTGCCCGAGATCGCCTCGACCACGTCCTGTACGGAAGAGAGCTTCCGCTCGACCGCCTCGATGGTGATCCGCGAGTTGAACTCCTGCACTCGCTCGACCGCCCGCTCCAGTTTGGGCCGGCCGATGTCCGACTCGCGGTAAAGGATCTGCCGGTTGAGGTTCGACAGCTCGACGCGGTCGAATTCGACCGCGCGGACGTTGCCGATGCCCAGCGCGGCCATGTCGAGCAGGAGGTGCGACCCCAGGCCTCCCAGACCCAGCAGGGAGACGCGGCAGTCGCGCAGCCTGCTCTGCATCTCGTACTTGTTGTCGCCGAGTCTCGCGTACGAACCGAAGAAGTTGATGTTGCGTTCCCAGCGCTGGAGTTCGTAGTCGTCGAGAATCCCCTCGGGCGAGACGCCCGCGTTGATGAGGAACCCGGCCGCGTCGAACTGCTCCAGCACCTCCGTGACCTGTTCCGGCGTCACCTCGGGAAAGTCCGCTGAAAGGTCGTGGTGGATCTCCTCGACCGAGCGGCTGCCGTCCAGCAGCGAGAGCAGCCGGCGTATAACGCCGGTCGGATCGCTGATCGTCGTGACTTCGCCGAAGCCGTTGATGAGAACGCGCTCACCGGTGCCGTAGACAGGGTTGGTGTGCTTCAGGAGAGGCAGGACGCCCTTGTCGATGGACATGCGGCTCCTATGGGATGCTTGACGTCTGGATCTCCGCAGGGCAGCACCCATGGGTGCTGCCCTGCGGAGGGGAGCCGCGGACCAGGTGCCGAGGGCTTCCCCTGCCGTGGCCGGCGGGCGATTGGAGCGCTCGCCGGCGACGGACTACTGGTTCAGCGCGTGGTTCAGCCCTCGGAGGCGAGGCCGGCCATGCTGGTCTTCAGGGTCTTCAGCTCGACGGACATGCGAATCACTCCTTTCCACTTGATGACACTGGGATTCCCGCCCTGACACAGAGGGGCGGAAGCCGTGTGGAATCGCAGTCGTCGCAGGACGATTCCGCTATCCCCAGCCGAGATCGAACGGCCGCTCAGGGTCTGCCGCGGCCGCGTCGCCTCCCAGGAGCAGGGTCGGCGCGCAGGGCCACGAGACGCGTCTGATCATGATCACCCAGTCCCCCCACAGGACGATCCGGTCGGTCAGCTGGCGCGTACATCACTCTTGCACGAACATTCCACCCGGCGTTTCGTGTCAGGGGCTCCTGTTGCAGCCTTGGCATCTTTAGGAGGGGTCAAATCGTGCGGAAGTCAACGAGTGGCGTGCCTCATCCTGCGTCGAGAGGCGAGGAGAAGACCCGAATGCTCTATTCCGCAGCGCTGTCCGCTCCCGGTTCCACCTGGGACGAGTTGCGCGGCGGTCTGGGGCTGCCGCCCGAGGACTTCGCAGCCGTGGCGGAGCACCTGCTGAACCTCGGCCTCCTGGAACGGGATCCGGCGGACGAGAACCGGTTGCACGCGGTGGCCCCGGTCACCGCGATCGCACGGACGTGCGGCCCTGCCCTGCGTACCCTCGTCGAGGAACAGCAGAGGGTGGGCCACCTCACCTCCCTGATCGCCTCCTACGATGCCGCCTACACCGCCGGCGGCGAGGCCCATGGAGCGGCTGTTCTGGCCGAGCGGCTGACGAGCCTGGAAGCGGTACGCCGGGCCATCACGGAACTCGCGGCCCGGGCCCGTGCTGAGATCCTCACCTCGCAGCCCGGGGGGCCGAGACCGGAGGAACAGCTGGAGGATTCGCTCGAGCGCACGGAGAACGTCCTGCGCCGGGGCGTCCGCATGCGCACGCTTTACCAGCAGTCCGCTCAGTTCAGCCAGGAAACCACGCAATACGTACGGCACCTCACGGAACTCGGCGCGGAGGTGCGTACGGTCAGCGACGGCTTTATGCGGCTCATCGTGTTCGACAGAACCGCCGCCATCATGTCCCTGCACGACAATCCCCGCGGCGCTCTCGTCGTCCGGGACTCCGACATCATCGACTTCGCGGTCGGCGCCTACGAGAGGGCATGGGCGGAGAGCCGGCCCTTCCCCGTCCGGTATGACCGGCAGCAGGTCATGGACGCCTCGGAGGGGATGAAGCTGACGATTATGCGGCTTCTCGTGGAGGGCCTTGAGGTGACCGTCATCGCCAAACGCCTCGGAGTGTCCCATCGCACCTGCCAGCGGCACATATCAGAGATCATGCAGCGGCTGGGCGCCCGCAATCGCCTGCATGCCGGTTTCCTGATCGGCCGGCAGGGTCTGCTGAACGGGATGCCACCGGACGGGCATCCCTCTCAGCGCATCGACGTCAGCGCATCAACGCGTTGAATTCCTGATAGCCGATGCCGCCCTCTAGCTCCCCGAACGTCCCGCCGTCCACCACCTCGCCCACCGCGCGCCGGACGACCGCATAGGCGGCGGCAGCCAGCGAGGAGCCGAGCGAAACGCGGGCGACGCCGAGCCGCGAGAGCTCGCGGACACCGAGCCCTCCCGGGCCGGCGAGGACGTTCACAGGTGCCGGAATCGCGGAGGTCAGGGCCGCGATGGTCCCGGCGTCCCGCACCCGTGGCACGAACACGCCGTCCGCTCCGGCCGCGAGATATGCCTCGGCCCGGGCCAGAGACTCCTCCAGCCGCCCGGCCGGTTCCCCCACCGACAGCCAGTAGGCGTCGGTGCGCGCGTTGATGTAGAGCGGCACGCCGGTCGCGTCCGCCGCCGCACGCGCGGCGGCGATGCGCTCCACCTGCTCGGAGACGGGGCGCAGCGAGGCACTCCCCTCCACCCCGTCCTCGATGTTGACCCCGACGGCCCCGGCGGCAATGACGGCGGCAACGGTGTCGGCCACCTCCGCCGGCCCCGCGCCGTACCCCGACTCGATGTCGGCGCTCACCGGCACGCCGACCGCACGAACCATGCACGCGATCGCGTCCAGCGCGATCGCGCGGGGCATGCCGTCGCCGTCGGCGCGTCCCCGGCTCCAGGAGATGCCGGCACTCGTCGTGGCCACCGCCGGGGCCCCGGCCGCTACGGCGACACGCGCGCTGGCCACGTCCCAAACGTTGACGAGGACCAGCGGCGCGGCAGCGTCGTGCGCCAGGCGGAAGGCGAGGGCTTTGTCTCGTTGCGATGGTGAGGTCATAGAGGTCATAGGGGCATGAGACCAGACGCATCCCGTTCCTCCCAGCCCCTGTCCGGGGCCCCGTAGATCCCGGCTGCCGCCTGGGGCACGTCGCCGGAGGACTGCAGCACCGCGTCCCGGTTGCGCGCCGTCTGTCGGTGGTGACCGGACGCGGGCGGGGGGGAGCGCTCGCTTCGCGCTGCGATAGGCCGGCGCGATCCAGGTCTACGGGAGCTGGGGGTGGGGGTGGAGGTCGGGTAGGGGAGTGAGGCGCGGGTCAGCGCAAGCTCATGACCGGGGTGGGCCGCCCCAGGCCTCGACGGATCGCGATCTCCACGGGTGAGTACGCGCCGTCGGCCCGCTCCAGTTCGTACGGCGCGGCCGGCATCAGCGGCGGCTGGGCCATGAAGCGCGGTCGCAGCCCGTGGTGCGGTTGCGCCGCGTGCACCAGGAAGGGATGGCAAAGGAAGACGTCGCCCGGGGAACCGGTGGCGAGCGCGAGCGGCCGGTGGTCGGACGCCGCCACCACATCGGGCGCAAGGGTCAGCCCGCTCGCTCCGTCCTCCCCGTACTTCTCCAGCACCTGCGGCACGTCGAGATGTGAGCCGACCCGGATCCGGGTCGGGGCGTCCTCCGCACCGACCTCGCTGAACAGGAACAGCATCAGCAACGCCCGGCCCCGGGAGCGCAGATTGGTGAAGTACCAGCTCTCGCCCTCCGGCAGATAGCTTCCCTCGATGTGCCAGCCCGCGTCGTCCGGCTCCTCCTCGTGCGGGAAGCGCAACGGGAACGTGCCCAGTGAGTAGCGCGGCTCCCAGCGTCCCGCGCCGACGAGCAGGTCGTACGCGCGATGCAGGGCCGGAGAGTTGGGTGCGGCTGCGAACGGCCCCTGCGCCATGCCGGGCACCCAGTGCACGGGCTGCGTCCACGTCGCCGGATCGTCCGGGTCGCAGCCCGTCTCTCGCCACAGCAGCCGTGCGCAGTCCGCGGCCACGCGCGGCGCGACGGCGCCCTCCAGCTTCACGAAGCCGTCGCGGAGGAAGCGGGATACCAAGGTCGTGTCATCCATGCCCCCATCGTGCGGCGGCACCGGTCCCGGCCACCCGGCATTTTCCGTACCGCATCTGTCGGGTACGGGCCGCCCGGACGGACCATGGTGCGAGCGTCCGGGCGGCCCGGCGTGGTTCAGGGCTTCACCACGCTCCAGCGCTCGGCCGCGATGTCCTGGCACTTGTAGAGGGTGACCTTGCCCTGGTTGGCGTCGGGGGCCAGCAGGCACAGATGGTTCGCCTCGTTGCGGTACCGGATGGTCCCGTCCGCGTAGGACTCCGCCAGCCAGCGCTGCCCGGCCCCGGCGACCCCGCGGGCGTCGTCACACACCTGCAGCACGGCATCCGTTTGCGTGGTGGCATGCTCATCCCGGCTGCCCAGGCACCAGTTGTCGCCGTTCACGCTCTGGATCCGGACCAGGTTGTCGTCCTGGCCGACCCGCTGGATGTTCCAGCCGTAGTACTGCCGCTCGTAGGCCAGCCAGAAGATCCACCACCACCTGGGCGGTGTGGGCCTGGTGGCGACCTCGGTCCCGGAGACCTTGCCGGCCCGCCACAGCCGGCCACCGAGGAACGAGGATTCGATCCGTACGTTCTCCGTGGTCGTCTGCCACTTCGCGGGGACGGCGGTGGGGCTGTCCCACCAGCGCTGGGCGGGGCTCTCGGTGCACGGTGCCGCAGTCACCGTCGTGCCGGACGGGGTCAGGCAGAGCCCGGGGGCGGCCACGTTCTGCCAGCGCTGCGGCCCGCCGTTGTCCTCGTTCCATCCCGGGTCGTCCTCGAGGTGGCTGAGCGTCCACTGCGCGCGCGGGTCGTCACACTTGCCGGCGACGATCCGGGAGGACACATCCCGGCGGGCGTCCGGCGCGATGCTGATGCAGTCACCTGTGCCGACGTTCTGGATGTAGTGGGTCAGCGCGGCGGTGGTGTACATCTGGAAGGTCTGGTTGCTGTCATAGCGGGCATTGCCGACCGCGATCGAGCGGTCCGGGTTTTCCTGCAGCAGACGGCCGTTCGGTGCGGCCAGCACGGTGCTGTAGGCATGGGAGCGGACCGGCGCCCGGGCCGGTGGGGGCGTGCGGGTGAAGGACACGGGCACGTGGTCGGAGCCGGCGCCCCCGGGGCGGATCGCGGTGAACCCTCCCGGCACGCCGCGTGTGATCGCGTAGTCAAGCTCGCTCGGGCGGTCGCCGTTGATGAACGTCGGCTGACGGGTGCGCAGCAGGGTCTCGTCGGCGCGCAGATGCAGCGACTGGTTGCGGGCGTCGTCGTCAGTGCGGTTGAAAATGTTGACGTTGAAGTCCCCGACCAGGACCCAGTTGCGGCGGTCCCTGGCCGCGAAGTCGCGGACCTGGTCGAGCAACCCGGGGCGGTTGCCCTGCCGGTTCACGTCCTCACCGCGAGCGTGCATGTTCCAGTACCAGGTGTTCCCGAACCGCAGGCCGAGCAAGGGGCGTGCCCGGTAACGGTTGTTCGGGGCGTTCGGGTCGGGGTCGTAGCTCGGGTTGTCGAGGACGCGGACCTCATCGGCCCGGGAATCGGTGACCGTCGCCAGGTTCATCTGCCCGCCGTTCCAGGTGTCCTGGTCCGTAACGCCGACCCGGCGAGGGTCGGACTGCAGGTAGTACACGTAGCGGGTGACGTTGTTGCCCAGAGGCCAGGCGACGAACGTGACGGAACTGGGCTGGGGGTCGCGGTTCGGAGTGAGCCGGATGTGCCGGAAGTTCTCCCGGGTTTCGTCCGCCGGCATGGGTGGCCCGGCGCCGACCTCCTGCAACGCCACCACCGCGTGGTTCGCGGCCAGTGGCTCGATCTCCGACCGCCAGGCCTGTCCGTTGTCGGAGCCGTGCATGTTGTACGTGGCGAACGGCGAACTGCCGTCGCTGTTCACCGCTTGCGCGGCCGGGGCGGTCAGCGTCACGTCCGTGGCCAGCGCCGCCAGTCCGGTCAGGACTGCGACTACGGTGGTGATCAACCGCCGGGGTCGTCGTGGCGTCCTCGGATGGTGATGTCCTCTCAATGATCCAGCCTCTCCCGTCGGCCCCGGGGGCGGTGATCCGGGGGCTGCCACCGCCTCGGGGCACCCGTGGCGGTATCGAGCTGTGTGCCGGCAGCAGACGGGCCGGTGATGGCCCCGTCCGCTGTCGTACGGGTGGTGCGCGGGCCGCCGATCAAGCAGTGGCCGGCCCGCCGAACCGAGTAAAACGGAGCCCGGCCGCGTGCGGTCCACGTCCTGATCGATATCCGGCCCTCCCGGCGCGCTCCGGCTCGTAGCGGTCGTCAGACGGCTGGCCAGTGAGAACGTGCGTACGAAATCGGCGCTGCCCGGCATGGCAAGCCCGGTGCCGCATCCTCGGCTCGTCCCGGCAAGGCGACCGGACCTGGCGACTTCCCGCCCCGGGCCGGGTCTTCGCGCGGCGAGCCAATCTTGTCCGTATCCGGGCGAGGTCCGAGGTGCGCGGAAATGCCGCAGGGGGAGGGCTTGGTTCGTGCACTGGTGCGCTGCGGGCGGCGGCGGGGGAGCCGTCCGTCACATTTTGAAGCGAGTGATCCAAAACGTGCTAACGTCCCATCCGGGGGTGCGGCTGGCCATCGCCACCCTCATTTTGAAGCGCTCGATACAAAATGGAGGGGAACCATGCCACTCGCCGTCTACGTGCTGGGGCTCGGCATCTTCACTCAAGGCACCTCCGAGTTCATGCTCTCGGGCCTGCTTCCCGGGATGGCCGCTGACCTCGGGGTTTCGATTCCTCAAGCCGGGCTGCTCATCTCGGCCTTCGCCATCGGCATGGTCGTCGGCGCGCCCCTGCTCGCCGTCGCCACCCTCAACCTGCCCCGCCGCACCGCCCTCGTCGGGCTCCAGGCCGTGTTCGTGGCCGCGCACATCGCGGGCGCACTCGCTCCCGGCTACCACTTCCTCTTCGCGACCCGCATCGTCAGCGCCCTTGCCTACGCCGGGTTCTGGGGCGTCGCCGTCGCCACCGCCGTCACGCTCGTACCCGAGAGCGCCAAGAGCCGGGCCGTCGCCGTCGTCGCGGGCGGTCTCACTCTCGCCACCATCGTCGGTGTCCCGGCAGGTACTGTCCTGAGCCAGCACGCCAGTTGGCGCGCCGCCTTCTGGGCCGTGGCCGTGGCGACCGTGGCCAGTCTCGTCTGCACCCTCATCGCCGTCCGAGCGGATCACTGCACGCCCGGTGACGCGCCCCGCTCGGTGCGGGCGGAGCTGCGCGGCATGGCCCGGCCGCAGCTCTGGCTCTCGTACGCCATCACCGCCTTCACCTTCGGCGCGGTCATCGTGACCTTCAGCTACCTCGCGCCGCTGCTGACCGACGTCACCGGCATCGGCGAGCAGTGGGTGCCCGGGTTGCTGGCCCTGTTCGGCGCCGGCGGTCTGCTCGGTCTCGTCATCGGCGGGCGCACTGCGCACAGCCGTCCGCTCGCGACCCTCGGCTGGGGGCTCGGTGCGCTGGCCGCGGTCTCCGTGCTCCTCGCCCTTGCCGCGCACAGCGCGATCGCCGTCACCGCTCTAGTGTTCCTGCTCGGCATCGCCGGGTACGTCACCAACCCGGCGCTGCAGTCGCGGGTCTTCGCGCTCGCGCCCGATGCCCCCACCCTCGTCGGCGCGACCAACACCGCCGCCTTCAACGTCGGCAACACCGTGGCTCCGCTCCTCGGCGGCCTCGCGATCGACGCCGGCCTCGGGTTCACCTCCGTCGCCTGGGTCGGTGCCGGCCTCGCCGCCGCCGGATTCGCGGGCGTACTCGCGGCCGTACGCATGCGACGGAACGCTTCCGCGCCGGCCGGGTCCCTTGAGCCCGGCACTCGGGCCGTGGTCTGACCGCCGGGGCCGGCGACTTCGCCGGGCAGGGCATGGTGCACGCTGACGCCGTCATGGAGCGGCTGCTGGTGAACGGACATCGAGCACCAGTCGCAGTCGCAGTCGCTGTACGAGGCGGTGCGCGCCGAGCCGACACTCGTCCACCCATCCGCCCGTCCACCCGTCAGGTATTTTGTACGGCTGTTACAAAACGTCTAGGGTGGGCGCATGGCCAGGCCACGGCAGTTCGACGAGGACCGCGTCATCAGCGCGGCCATGGAAACCTTCTGGCGCCAGGGCTACGAGGGGACCTCCACCCGCGACCTGTCCGAGAGCACCGGGCTCGGACCGTCCAGCCTCTACAACACCTTCGGCGGCAAGCGGCAGCTGTATCTGCGCGCCCTGGAGCGCTACTACGACACCGCCACCACCGAGCAAGTCGAACTCCTCCTGACCGGGCCCGGGACCGGTCAGGAGCGGCTGCGCGCGCTGATGACGCACGCCATCGACGCCGATGTTGCCGCGGACGGGGCCGGTGGTACGGACGGGCCGCGTGGCTGCTTCGCGATCAGTGCGGCGATCGAGGCCGCGGCGCTGGACCCGGACGTACGGAAGGTCGTGCGGCGCACCTTCGACCGCGTCGAGGACGCGATCCACACGCTCGTCGCCGAGGGTCAGGCCGCCGGGGAGATCCGTACCGGCACTGATGCCCGCACCCTCGCCCGTCAGATTCTGAGTTCGTACTACGGGCTGCGGGTCCTGGCGCGCGTCCACGAACAGCGGGACCTGCTGTTCGCGACCGCGCTGGCCACCCTCGACTCGCTGCGGCCGCGCTGAATCTCCGCTCCTCGGCACGGGACCCGGCCCGAGTGCCGTGGCGGGCTGTCGCCGCCGGTGCTCGGATGCCGGGCAGTCAGGAGGGCTGGACTTGGTCGAAGAGGACGAGGGCTTCGGCAGGGTCGGGGCTGACAAGGCGTTCCAGGCCGTCCGCCGTGATCTGCGCCCACCCAGCGGCCCGTGCCCACATCCGTTCCTCGAAGGCGCGGAGGGCCTCATCCAGATCTCCAGGGGCGGTGGCGATGGACTCGGCGAGTTCGGCGCCTTCGAGCATCGCGAGGTTCGCGCCCGCCCCCAAGGGCGGCATCAGATGGGCGGCGTCGCCCAGGAGCGTCACCCCGGAGACGTGGGCCCAGGTGTGGGACACGGGCAGGACGTAGAGGGGGCGGTGAATGAACGTGGCGCCCTGGTGGAGGAGGTCGAGGACGGGGGCGGCCCAGCCGTCGTACAGAGCCAGCAGGCTCGATCGCACGGCCTCGGCATCGGACAGGTCCACATTCGCGTGCCAGTCCAGGGGCGCGCGGAACTGGGCGTTGACCTTGACGTGGCCGCCGCTGTTGCGCTGGGCGACGAGAGCTCGGTTCACGCCGTACACAGCCAGGGAACCGTCGCCGATCAACCGGGCGAGGTCAGGATGGCGGGTGTCGACGTCGTCGAGGGAGGTCTCGACCAAGGTGACGCCGGTGTAGTGCGGCGTCACGGACGAGACCGCCGGACGGACCCGGGACCAGGCGCCGTCCGCGCCTATCACGAGGTCGAACGCCTCCTGTCGCCCGTCCGCGAAGTGGACCAGTGCGCCCTCCCGGGTCCCCGGCACCACCTGCGTCACGTCCCGCCCCCACTGGACGTCGAGAGGGCCGAGCAGCAGGTCACGCAGCTGCCCACGGTCGATCTCGGGATTGGCCAGGTCATCGGGACCGGGCCGCCAGTCGCGCAGGACGGTCCCGTCCGTGTCCAGGATGCACATGGCCTGCCCCTCCGGGCGAGCCAGCGCCTGGAACTCGGCCAGCAGCCCCGCCTTCTCCAGCGCGAGCTGGCCCAGCCCTTCGTGCAGGTCCAGCGTGCCGCCCGGAGGCCGGGCATCGGGGGAGGGGTCGCGTTCGAAGACGGCGACGGCGTAGCCATGACGATGCAGGACGCGAGCGAAGGTAAGTCCGGCAGGCCCGCTCCCGACCACGGCGATGCGCTGAGGCGCGCCGGCGTGCGGAGACGGGGCAGGCAGTCCATGCGATGTCGTATGCATGCCCACACCGTGCCAGGTGCTGCTAAGCCCCGCCCTAGTCTTCGCTGGCGACGAACACGGCCCCCTCCATCTGCGAGCCGTGCCGCCGACGCCCACCAGCCTGTCTCGTAGACACCCCAAGGCCTGGAAAATGACGAACCCGGATGCCTCATCTGCACCCCACCCGGGCCGGCGACGCCGTGGTGCTGCAGTCGCGCCTCGGCGCTCATCCGATCGCCCTTTCCGCTCGACTTGGACAAGGCAGCGCCGTATGGGTGCCTCGGCCGGGCCGGGTCCGGCTGAGGATGAGCGGGGCCTCGCCCAGTAGGCCGTCTTCAATCCAGAAGCGGTGGGCGGACAGGACCGTGCCCAGAGCCTGGTTCATGGCAGCCTGCTGCGAATCACAAAGTTCCACGGGAAGACGGTAGTCAGCGGCCACATCCGCTGCGGTCGCCCGGCGCCGGAGCGCCTGCTGCCAGTAGTCTCCGCCGAACGGATCCATCCCGCTGCTCCAGCCTCCCGCCCGGGGCGCTGCTCCTCGGCCCCCGACGCCGTGGCGTGCTTGCGAGAATGCTTGATGCTTGTGTGGCTAAGAGCTGCTGGAGAGCGAAAGCAGCGACATCAAGCCGCCATTGCACCGTCGCAAACCCGCCGGAGTGAGTGTTGCCCCGATGCCCCTGACGCTGGCTGACGGGGGTGGTGAGCTTAGAGGGGAGGGGGCGATCTGCAGTGAGGGGAGGCGAGGCTAGGGGGTGTGGGAAATAGTGTCTTTGTCGAGAAGATGTGGTTTGCCGCACTTTCGACAAGTGAAGAAAACGGCTGACTCCCCGAGACAAAGACCCAGGTCGGTAAGTGTGCTCCCCGCACCCGCGGGGATGATCCCGGGATCGGCCCCGCCGGAGCGATCGATCAGGCGTGCTCCCCGCACCCGCGGGGATGATCCCCAGGCAATGTGCATGGCGGCTTCGGCGAGGCCGTGCTCCCCGCACCCGCGGGGATGATCCCCGCAAACCGAGTGGGAAAAGAAGGAACTCGGCGTGCTCCCCGCACCCGCGGGGATGATCCCGAGCTCGGCCACGTGCTGCGGCATCCGACGGGGTGCTCCCCGCACCCGCGGGGATGATCCCCGCGCCGGGCCCCAGGCCCGCAAGGATCCTTGTGCTCCCCACACCCGCGGGGATGATCCCTACGTCAAGCCGTCCTTAACCACGAAATCCTGGTGCTCCCCGCACCCGCGGGGATAGTCCCAAGCTGTTCTCCGTTGCGGCATAGGGGAGCACGATGGAACGGGACTCAGGGGACCCGCCCAACGTCGTGAGCGCTCCAAGCTCAGCTCGGTCCCCGGACAGTGCGCTGGGCTGCACCTCACGCAAGCGTGGCACGGAAGGCGAGGCCTCCGTTCGTGACGGGCATGATCTCTACTGCGGTTACGCGCGGCCCTCGGCATGCGAGATCTGCTGCGCCTGTTTAGGCACCTTGGCTACAGTGAGCGAGCGGGGTGCCGACCGGGGTCCCCGAACTTCTCCCCGTCTCCCCGGGGTTGATCCTTGTGTCTGTGGAGGCCGGTGCCTGCTCCCCGCATGTGCGGGGATCGATTACCGCGGCTGCCAGGCTTCGTGGGGCATGCGCAACTGTGTCTGTGGAGGCCGCTGAAACTTCACACGAGAGCCTCAACTCCCTTGATGAGAAAGGGCAATACGGCAGCAAGTGCTGTGGCACCATGAGGTGCGGCAGCGCCTGGGTGAACGACGAGCACGTGGCGTCAATGGTTCTGCCTGTGCTTCGAAAGTCAGGCCGAGCCCGTGTCACCCTTCAAAGAGCCACGGGCCCGGCCTCCATCCGCACTCTGGAGGAGATGCGAATGCCTCAGATCCTACCTTTGACGAGCCATCTGGTCATCACTGACCAGCCGTCGCGGTCGTGGCTGCTCCCCACCCTCGTTGCCACCCTCTCCGCCGGAGCGGGCTCGCAGCTGACCGTTGACGCCGGCATCCGCGTCGTCGTGGTCGTCGTCATTTTGTTCGTCATTGTGAGCGGCCCGCTCCTGCGGGCGGTCACGACGAAGTGATGTACAAGTCAACTCTGTCGTGCTGAAACGCGAGCGGGCTTCTGGCGCTGTTCGAGCATCAGACACCAGAAGCCCGCTGGGTCGGCCGACCGACACACCCAGCGCTCCTTTGGGGGACCTGTTGCGCCAGACCGCTCCGCACTGGAGCGCAAACCTCACTCCCGCAGCGCGCACCGTGTGGGCTAAGCACACCGTGCGGGCTAAGCATGATGAGAAGTCTCAGCGATGGCTTCCGCTGGCGCGGCACATGGCCGACGCCGCCGCAATGGCCGGCCGTTTGTGGGACGAGTGGATTCCGGAGAACGTTCGGCGGTTGGTTGCCGAGAGCCTGCCCGGCGGTGAGCAGGATGCGCGCCTGCTGGCCGTTTGGCTGGCGGCTGTTCACGATGTAGGGAAGGCCACACCGGCGTTCGCGTGCCAGGTCGATGGTCCCGCGGGCCGGATGCGCGATGCCGGATTGGAGATGCCGACCCGGAAGCAGTTCGGGGACGAACGGCGCCGCGCACCGCATGCCATGGCAGGTCAGGTCATCCTTGAGGAGTGGCTGGAGCGGCAAGGATGGTCGCCACGCTCGGCCACGACCTTCGCCGGCCCGGTGGGCGGTCACCACGGAGTCCTCCCCGGGCACGACCAGCTGGCGTACCTGCGCCAGCACACGGAACTGCTCCGCACACCGGGCCCCGGTGAGCATCTCTGGGGTGATGTCCAGACCGAATTGCTGGATGCGAGCGCGGAGGAATACAGCATCCGGGGCCGTCTCTCCGACTGGCGAACGGTTAAGCTTCCGCAGCCCGTTCAGGTGGTGCTGTCCGCCGTCGTCATCCTCGCGGACTGGATCGCCAGCAACTCGGACCTGTTTTTCCTCTACCCCGAGGATGAACCCCGCTCCGATGCCGACCGCATCGAGTCGGCATGGCGCGGCCTTGACCTGCCGCCGCCTTGGTCTCCTTGCTTGCCGACTGCTCCGGCACGAGAGCTCTTCACCCACCGCTTCGGTCTCCGGAGCCCTCGTCCCCTCCAGGAGGAAGCCGTCCGTCTCGCGCGAGAGGCGGAGCGGCCCGGCCTGGTCATCATCGAGGCTCCTATGGGGGAAGGAAAGACCGAGACCGCCTTTGCGGTGGCCGAGATCTTTGCCGCACGCACAAAGGCGGGGGGCTGCTTGGTCGCCCTGCCGACACGCGCGACGGCGAATGCGATGTACGGACGGTTGCGCGGCTGGCTGGCAGAGCTCCCCAAGGTCGAAGCCGACAAGCACCCCTGGAGCGTATCGCTGGCCCATTCCAAAGCCTTCCTGGACAGGGATTTCGCATCCGACATGCGTGCCGGCGCCCGCACCATCGCCGCGGTCGATCTCGACGGACTGGTCGAGTCCGTCCGCTCCACCCGGAGCGATCACTACGCAACGGCCACCGTGCTGGCCGCCCACCAGTGGCTCCGCGGGCGCAAGAAGAACCTGCTGGCCTCATTCGTTGTCGGAACCATCGACCAGTTGCTCTACGCCGGTTTGAAGAGCAGGCACCTGGTGCTCCGCCACCTCGCCCTCGCCGGCAAAGTCGTGATCATCGATGAGGTCCACGCCTACGACGCGTACATGGGGGAGTACCTGGATCGTGTGCTGTCCTGGCTGGGCGAGTACAAGGTCCCGGTCGTGATGTTGTCGGCCACCCTGCCCGCGGCCCGTCGGCAGGCGCTGGCGGAAGCGTACGCTGGCACCGGCACGAGCGCCGCCGATCAGCGTCCGGAGCTGTCGGAGACAACCGCCTACCCGTTGATCAGCGTCATCACCCCCGGGCAGGCAACCGCTCTGGCCGCTCCAGCAGCCGCCGCAGACCGCCGCACGTCGATCACCCTGGAACAACTCGACGATGAACCGGCCGCCTTGGCGGACCGCCTGGAGGCCGAACTGACCGACGGCGGTTGCGCACTGGTGGTCCGGAACACCGTGGACCGCGTGCTGCAAACAGCGGAGGTTCTGCGGGAGCGCTTCGGCCCTGCCGCGGTGACCGTGGCGCACTCCCGGTTCACCGACCTGGACCGAGCCCGCAAGGACAGTGGCCTCGTCGCCCGCTTCGGGCCCTCGGGCCGGCGCCCGGAGGGACGGCATATCGTCGTGGCCAGCCAGGTGGCCGAGCAGTCTCTTGACATCGACTTCGACATCCTCGTGACCGATCTCGCCCCGGTCGACCTTCTCCTTCAGCGCATGGGACGGTTGCATCGGCACCTCCGCGGAGAAGGACAGTCCCAGCGGCCGCCCCGGCTGCGCGCCGCACGCTGCCTGGTCACCGGAGTGGACTGGCAGACAAGTCCTCCCAACCCGACGGGCGGCTCGACGGCCGTGTACGGGAAGCACACGCTGATGCGCTCACTCGCCGTGCTGCGCCCGCACTGGTCCGACCGACCCGTCGTACTGCCCGAGCACATCAGCCCCTTGGTACAGGCGGCGTACGGGAACGAAGACATTGATGTGCCGGGCGACTGGACCGAGCCCATGGCAGCCGCCCGGGCCGAGCACGAGTCGGCCGTTGCGAAGCAGCGCCGTGCCGCACAGACCTTCCTGATCGAGACGACGCGCAAACCTGGACGTTCCTTGATCGGATGGATGGACGCGGGTGTCGGCGACACCGATGACACCAGAGCCGGCCGGGCTCAGGTCCGTGACAGTGACGAGAGCCTCGAAGTCCTCGTCATCCAGCGGCGCAGCGACGGCACGTACACCACACTGCCCTGGCTGGAGGACGGGCTCGGCGGCTTGGAAGTTCCTGTCGACGCTGTGCCCCCTGTCCGCACGGCCCGCGCCGTCGCGGGGAGCGCGCTGCGCCTCCCTTACCACTTCTCCAAGCAGTGGGTGATCGACAAGGCGATCGACGAGTTGGAACGGTTCGGTCCCGAAGCATGGCAGGTCAAAGAGAACCCCCTGCTCGCGGAGCAACTGATCCTCGTCCTTGACGAGCAGTGTCGGGCCCGGCTGGCAGGCTACGAACTCCACTACAGCCAGGCTGACGGACTGGAAGTGACACCGGAAGGCGCCAAGGATGTGAAGGTGGTGAAGGGCATTCCCGGATTTGATCTGGTCTCCCGACCATGGCTGCCTGTCCAGTTATGTGACGGAGCTGTGACGGAGTTGTCCTTGAAGGAGGTGTTCGCCCAGGCAGCCGATGTCAGGCGCCTGGCTGGAGATCTGCCGACTCAGGAGTTCGCGCTGATGCGTCTCCTACTCGCGGTTCTTCACGACGCTGTGGACGGTCCCGAGGACATCGACGCGTGGCAGGAGCTCAGTGAGAGTGACGCACCGTTCGCTGCCGTCGGCCCCTACCTCGATCGGCACCGCGACAGGTTCGACCTGCTGCACCCGACACAGCCGTTCTTCCAGGTGGCCGGACTGCGCACGCAGAAGGACGAGGTGGCGTCCCTCAATCGAATCGTTGCCGACGTGCCCAACGGAGATCCGTTCTTTACGATGCGCCAGCCCGGCGTCGACCGGCTGTCCTTCGCCGAGGCCGCCCGGTGGTTGGTCCACGCTCACGCTTTTGACACGTCGGGCATCAAGTCCGGCGCGGTCGGAGACTCCCGGGTCAAGGGGGGCAAGGGCTATCCGCAGGGAGTGGGATGGGCCGGAAACCTGGGCGGCGTGTTCGCGGAGGGGGATACCCTTCAGCAGACGCTTCTGCTCAATCTGGTGGCATCCGACAGCTATGCGGTCACTGTTGACAAGGACGACAGGCCCGCCTGGCGACGTGAGCCCTGCGGTCCGGGCGTGCAGGACGACCTGGAGTCAAGGCCCACCGGCCCTCGCGACCTCTACACCTGGCAGTCACGCCGCATCCTTCTCCATCACGACAGCCAGGGCGTGTACGGCGTCGTCCTCGCCTACGGTGACCCGCTCCCCGCGTCCGGAGCGCACACACGGGAGCCGATGAGCGGATGGCGCCGCAGCAAACCGCAGGAGAAGAAGCTGGGACTCTCACCGGTCTACATGCCGAAAGAACACGACCCCGCCCGCTCTGCCTGGCGATCATTGGCTGCACTGGTGACGTCCAATCCAGAGGAGTGGATCACGCAGAACCGTGAACCTGCGGACTACCTTCGCGCCGGAGTGTTGAAGTGGATCGCGGAGCTCATGCGTGACCGGCTGCTGTCCCGGGACATGCTCATCCGACCCCGCCTGATCGGAGCCAAGTACGGCACCCAGCAGTCCGTCATCGACGAGGTGGTCGACGACGGAGTGACCATGTCGGTGGTCCTGCTCCATGAGCACGACCAGCGGCTCGCACGTGCCGCGGTAGGAGCGGTGGAGGACAGCGACGCTGCCGTTAAGGCCCTGGGATTCCTGGCCGCCGATGTGGCCAGGACGGCGGGCAGGGACACGGAGGCGCCCCAGCAATCGGCCCGTGACCTGGGCTTTGGTCTGCTCGACGGGCCCTACCGGCAGTGGCTCATCGGGCTGGACGGTTCACAGACTCCGGCAGAGGCCCGGATGGAGTGGCAGCGAACGGCATACCGCATCGTTCGCCGCGCCGCCGCTGATCTGCTGACCGGTACCGGTGAGACGGGGTGGCTGGAACGTGCCGCGGCGGAGCACGCCTTCCATGTACGACTGTCCCGGGCGTTGCCTCTCCGCTGTCCGGATCGGTCCGACGAGTCGGGCTCGGCAGGCAGCAGCGTCGACACCAGCGAGGAGAAACCTCAATGACCGACATCGTGCCGCAGGCGGCCTCGACCGCCGTGTCGCAAGGCCGGCAATGCACGCTCCGCGTGGCGGTCGACCAGCACATCCGGCAGTTGCAGAACGGCTACTTCCTCGACCATGCGCACGCTGTTCAGGCACTTGCACGCCTGCGCAGAGGAATCGGTCGGCCGGCCACGGAACTCCCCGACCTGTGGGGGCTGGTGGGCGTGGAGCAGTACTACGCGTCAGGGCCCGGAGCACGCCGCCCTATAGAGGAGGCGCTGCGGGCAGAGAGCGCCGCGCACATTGCCGTCACCCTTTGGGCCCTGCACCAGCAGTCCAATCGGTCCAAGCGCATGCATGTCGACGGTGGGCCGTCCGTGGGCACGGCGGTACGGCGCCTGATGTCGGGAAATCCCGACCGGGACGAGCCGTTCCGTAAGCGGCTGGTGCGGGCCGGGACCGCGACGAACCTGGATGTGCTGACCCAGCGGCTGCGGGAGATCGTCGTACTGCTGCGCAAGGCCGAGATCCCGCTCGACTACGGCCTGCTCGCGGAGCAACTGGACCAGTGGCAGCGGTCCGGCGGCCCTTCGGATGTCCGCCGGGCATGGGGGCGGAGCTTTCACGGGTATCGCCCGGCCAAGAGCTCCGGGGAGAACGAGGACGCTGCCGGACAAGTCGACACCACCACGCACGAGATGAAGGAAGACGAGTGAGCCGTACGATTCTCGATATTCACATCCTGCAAACGGTGCCGCCGAGCAACTTGAACAGAGATGACACGGGATCTCCCAAAAGTGCAGTGTACGGAGGCGTACGTCGGGCCCGGGTCTCCAGCCAGGCGTGGAAGCGGGCGACCCGCCAGGCCTTCAGGGAGCTGCTCGACCCGTCCGATCTGGGCGTGCGGACGAAAAGGGTGGTCGAAGCCCTGACGGAGCGGATCACGGAGCGGGAAAAGTCACTGATCGCCGAGGACGTGTGGCCGATGGCCGCAGAGGTCGTCCAAGCGGCCACCGGAGCCAAGATCGAGGTCAAGGCACGGAAATCTTCCGGGAAGGACGGCAGGAGCGAGGACGCTGCCGAGCCGCAGGCACCGCAGTCCTCGTACCTTCTCTTCCTCAGCGCCCACCAGCTCGACGGACTGGCGGACATCGCCATCGAGGGCCTCGGCAAGAAGGCCGACCCGAAAGTGTTCGTCAAGGACAGGGAAGTGAAAGCGAGGGCGAAGCAGTGCGCGGCTACCCGTCACTCCGCCGATGTCGCCCTCTTCGGCCGGATGGTGGCCGACATGGCCGACATCAACGTCGATGCCGCGGCCCAGGTCGCCCACGCGATCAGCGTGCACGCCGTGGACATGGAAACTGACTACTTCACTGCGGTCGACGACCGGACAAGCGATGCCGAACCGGGCGCCGGCATGATCGGCACGGTCGACTTCAACTCGGCCACGCTCTACCGCTACGCGGCCGTGGACGTCGACCTGCTGACGAAGAATCTGGACGCCGGACTCGCCGAAGGGGAGCGTTCCGGAGAGCCGGTCCGGCGGGCGGTCGAGGCCTTCGTCGAAGGATTCACCCTGTCCATGCCCACCGGCAAGGTCAACACGTTCGGCAACCACACCCTGCCGGATGCGGTGATCGTCAAACTGCGTTCGTCCCGCCCGGTCAGCTTCGTCGGGGCGTTTGAGGAGGCTGTGACCCACGGGGCGGCCGATGGTCATATCCGAGCCGCCTGTCGCGCCCTGGCGGAGCACATTCCCGCAGTCGAAAACGCCTTTGGTGCGCCCGCGGACCACACCTGGGTCGTACGGGCCGGCGCGCAGACCGAAGACCTTGCCCCGCTCGGGGCGGAGGTGAACCTCCGACGGCTCGTCACCGAGGTGGGCGAGGCCGTCGCGGCCCGGCTGAGGAAGCGTTGATGAGTGTCTTGGTACTACGGCTGGCGGGGCCCTTGCAGTCGTGGGGCTCATCCGCCCGCTTCGCCCGTCGCACCACCGAGACGGCACCGACCAAGAGCGGAGTGATCGGCCTGCTGGCGGCAGCGCTCGGCAGGGGCAGGACGGATGCCGTGAACGACCTCGCCGAGCTGCGGTTCGCTGTGCGGATCGACCAGCGCGGCACAAGGCTGCGGGATTTCCACACCGCACACCACGCGGAGACCGGCAAGGCCATGCCGGTCTCGGAGCGCTTCTACCTGGCCGATGCCGTCTTCGTCGCAGCGCTGGCCGGCGACAGCCACCTGATCCGGTCCCTGGACCGCGCTGTGCAAGCCCCTGCGTACCTGCCCTATCTCGGACGCCGGTCCTGCCCGCCGCAGGGACCGGTCGAGCTCGGCATACGTGAGGGGGACGATCCGGTCAGGGCCCTGCGGGGCGAGCCATGGCGCGCAGCCGAGTTCCACCAGCGGGCGCGTTGGAGGGAAAGCACGGTCCATCTCACGGTGCTGGCGGATTCCAGCACCGGAGGAACTCTGGGTACCGCTCTCAGGGATCAGCCGCTGTCCTTTGACCCGGCCCACCGACGTTATGCCCTCCGCAACGTCGATTCGACCACTGTGGCGGTCACCAACCCGCACCACCGCCCCGAGCGAAAACTGCGGCGCGGAGACGAACCGCCCGTCCCCGGGCACGCTCCGGAGTCCTTGCTCAGCGAATTGCGGCCGACCTCCTTCTCGCCTTCGACGGACGGTCATCCATGCACCTGACACGATTCCGGATCAACACCGCGCGTCTCGGCGCCCGTGGCCTGCTCTCCTCTCCGCAACGCATGCATGCGGCGGTGATGTCCTCCTTCGCCGGCATCCTGCCCAGCGAAGGAGAGAGCTCGCGGATCCTGTGGCGGGTCGACCGTAATTCCCGGGCAGAAGTCCTGCTCTACATTGTGAGTGCCGACCGCCCGGACCTTACCCACCTGGTCGAGCAGGCCGGCTGGCCGACGACGGCCGGGTGGCAGACGTACGACTACAAGACCTTCCTCGACGGTCTCACCGAAGGCAGCACCTGGGCCTTCCGGCTCACAGCCAACCCCGTCCACCACGTGCGGCGCACACCTGAGGAGCCCCGCAAGCGGACAGCACACCTCACCCCGCGCCACCAGATCGGCTGGCTGCTCGAGCGGCAGGAGAGATCCGGCTTCCGAGTACTGGAGACTCCGGCCGACAGGCAGCTGCCTCACGGATCGAACGAACACCAGCTGACGGTGCGGGACGAGCAACGCCACCGTTTCGACAAGAAGGAGCTGAGCACCGGCCACGCCAATCGCGTCGCACTGGTGACCGTGACCTTCGACGGCCGCCTGGAGGTGACCGACCCGGCGGCCATGCGCCGCACACTGACGCTGGGGCTCGGAAAAGCGAAGGCGTACGGGTGCGGTTTGATGACGCTCGCCAAGGTCGGGTGAGCCGTCATGGCCACGATTTCCCAGCGCCCCGGCTCCTCACCACGTCAACTGACCCGTGCGGCGGACCGCGTCTCCTTCATCTACCTGGAACGGTGCACTGTCCACCGCGACGCCAATGCCATCACAGCGGAAGATGCGGACGGTACCAGCCACATCCCCTCCGCCACCATCGGGACTCTGCTTCTCGGTCCCGGCACGCGCATCACTCACCAGGCGATGAGCGTGCTCGGGGACAGCGGGGCAGCAGTGGCATGGGTAGGGGAGCACGGCGTCCGCTACTACGCGGGCGGGCGGTCCCTCAGCCGCTCCGCAGCCTTGCTGGAGGCCCAAGCCACCTGCTGGGCCAACCGCCGCACACGGCTGGAGGTGGCGCGGGCCATGTACCGGATGAGATTCCCCGACGAAGACCCCTCCAGCCTCACCCGGCACGAACTCCTCGGCCGGGAAGGACGCCGCCTGAAGGACTGCTACCGTCGACAGGCAGAACTGACCGGAGTCCCCTGGCACGGTCGTCGCTACGTGCCGGGAGACTTCGCCGCCGGCGATGCGGTCAATCAGGCCATTACGGCCGCCGCACAGTGCATGTACGGCGTCACCCATGCGGTGGTCACCGCATTGGGTTGCTCTCCCGGCCTCGGCTTCGTCCACTCCGGCCACGAACTGTCCTTCGTCCTGGACGTGGCCGACCTCTACAAAACCGAGGTCGGAATTCCCGTGGCCTTCGAAGTCGCCGCGGAGAGCGAGGAAGACGTGGGAGCGCGAACGCGCCGGGCATTGCGGGACAGAATTAACAAAGGACGTCTCCTCGACCGATGCGTTGCCGACATCAGACACCTACTCCTGCCGTACGCGACAGTGGACGAAGCTGCACCGGGTGCCGACCTAGACCGCGTACTCCTCCAGTCGGACCGCTCCCTTGAGGTGCCGGCCGGCCGTAACTACGGGGACGAGGTGTCCTGGTGACGGTCATCGTGCTCACCCAGTGCCCGGTGGGCCTGCGAGGTTTCCTCACCCGCTGGTTGTTCGAGATCTCACCAGGCGTCTTCGTCGGCAACCCGCCGGCACGCATCCGCGAAGAGCTCTGGTCGGAAGTCAAACAGTACGCAGGCCAGGGTCGAGCCCTGCTCACCTTCACCACGGACAGCGAACAAGGCTTCGCCTTCGCAACACACGACCACAAATGGCGTCCTGTCGACCACGAGGGACTCACCTTGATCCATCGTCCGAACGACCGCGTGGGGGCGGCGACAGCACAGACGAAGGGGTGGAGCAAGGCGGCGAAGCGGCGCCGCTTCGGCAACCGCTGAGGAGAACCTGGTCGATTGCCTGAAGCCACGGAAGCGGACGCGACGTGGGCTGCGCCGCGCTGGAGCCCCACGATCCGGGAGCGGTCCCCGGGCGGCATATGCCAGGGCGGGTAACTTGGTCACCCCCGTGCGTGGTGGAAGGATCCGCTTCAAGAACCGCTCCTTGGAGCGGGCGGGGCAATGCTTGCAAGGTTGCCTGGCTGCGAGCTGCTGCACCTTTCGTCACTGCATACCCGCTGGAGTGGGTGTTGCCCCGATGGCCTGAGTCTGGCTGAGGAGGTGTGGATGGTGGCGCCTTGGCCGAGAAGGTGCGGTTTGCCGGATTCTCGACAAGTGAAGAAAATGACTGTCTTCCCGAGACAAAAGCCCAGGTCGGGAAGTGTGCTCCCCGCGCCCGCGGGGATGGTCCCGGCAGCATCAGGAGCACGAGCAGCAGCAGACCGTGCTCCCCGCGCCCGCGGGGATGGTCCTCCGGGAGTTGGCGGGGGTCGGCCCCAGCACCCGTGCTCCCCGCGCCCGCGGGGATGGTCCCGCCATTCCGGTGATGGTCCGGGATCAGTTCCTGTGCTCCCCGCGCCCGCGGGGATGGTCCCTCCACGCGCGCCCTGCGCACGGTGGACACCCCGTGCTCCCCGCGCCCGCGGGGATGGTCCCGGGTTGGTGGAGCAGTGGGAGAAGGAGGTCCGGTGCTCCCCGCGCCCGCAGGGATGGTCCCTTGCTCAGCCGTACATCCCCCGCACCTTCCGAGTGCTCCCCGCGCCCGCGGGGATGGTCCCCGTTGTCAGCCCACCCCGGGACCGGCCGAGGGCCTGGCGCGCTTGCGAGCGGCCCGGATCTTCCAGTTCGTCCCCGTCTGCGGCCCCTTTTTGCGGGCACCGGCCGCGTGCTGGTGGGCCCGGTTGACCGTGGAGTCGACGGAGATGGTCCACTCCACCCGGCCTACCGCGTCGTCGTGGACTTGGACGTGTTCCAGCAGCTTCGCCTAGGTCCCGTCCGCTTCCCAGCGGGCGAACCGCTCGTAGACGGTCTGCCAAGGCCCGTAACGCCCGGGCAGATCGCGCCACGGAGCCCCGGTCCGTAGCCGCCACAGCACCCCGTCGATCACCTGCCGGTGATCACGCCACGGACGACCACGCCCATCCAACCGCGGCAACAGGGCTCTATCGTCCTTGCTGCTTTGCGGAGGGCCAGCGCCCGCGCACGTGCCAGCGGCTGCCACCGGGCCCGTAGTCGTGTGTCGATCAGTGCTGCGTGTGGGGGAGGGCTTGGCCCGTGCCGCTGCCTTGAGAGCCGTCCACTGCTGGGCCGTGCGCAGGGACAGGCCCGGCTCCCATCCGCCACCGCCTGCTGGGAGGCGTTCGCTCACCTGTGCAGCGCGGCCGGCTGCTGCTCGAGCCCTATCCCGTTCACCATGACGCTCCATCGGCCGGGCAGCCCTCACGACGGTCTTTCATGCATCATGGCGCCGGGCGGATGGAATGCCGGTCCTCCTGCCACGAGGCGCGGGGATGTGGTTGGGGCACGGGCCGGGCCGACGCGCATCCGCGACCGGGGCGGCGGCCCTGGGCGCCGAGGGCTCACGCGATCAGCAGGGCTCGGTCCCAGCCCGTTGCCGGTGCTGTGCCCGTTGCGAAGGTGCGCAGGGCGAGGGCTGTGCCGGCCGCGCCGGTCAGGAATCCGGTGCGGTCGGTTATCTGGCTGCGCGGCAGGGACGGGTGCCGCAGTCCGAACGGTTCGTCGGGAGCGGCCCGGCTGGTGATGCGCCGGGCGAGCCAGGGCAAGAGGTCGTGCAGGCGGGGGTCCCCCGTGTCGTGGGCCATGCGCCAGGTGATCTGCAGGACGCCGCCCCAGCCGTGGCACAGCCCCGGATCCGCCTGCTCCTCGCACTCCTCCTCCCGCTGTGCCCGGGCGAGTTCCGAGTGGAAGCCGGCAAGGGCCGTGTTCCGCCACTGCGGTACGTCCAGGGCCCGGCCGGCGAGGTACAGCGCCCGGCAGACGCCCACCGCCCCGTAGCACCAGGCCGGGCGGTCGGGGCCGTCATCGGTGGCCACGGTGGTGCCGCTCGCCGGGTGCAGGACGAGTGCCCTGGGCCAGCGGGTGCCGCGCTCGTCGTGGACACGGATGTCGGTCAGCCAGCCGGCGAGCGTGTGCATGGCCGCTTCGTGGCCGGGGACCACGACGCCTTGTTCCCAGGCCAGGGCGAGCAGGGCGAGCGGCCCTGGTGCCCCGTGCGCGAGCCCGGCGTTGGCGTGCCCGGCTTCGGGCGTGGTGCGGGGATAGCCGGATCCGGGGCCCTGGGCGGTCCACCAGCCCGGCAGTGTGCGGCCGCCTTTCAGGCGTACGGGCACGGTCAGCGCCACCAGGGCGGTGAGCACGTCGGCGAGCGCGTCGCGGCCCGGGGCATCGTCGAGCAGCTGGGCGCCGAGGCCGGTGAGCCCGGATACGACGTCGTAGGCGGCCATGGTCACGCACTCGCTGTCCCCGGGCCGGCGTCGCAGTTCCCGGGCGGCCACCTCACGGGCGTAGCGGCGCAGCTGGGCGCCGAGCTGTTCGGCGGCCCGTAGGGGACGGCCGACGGCCGCCGCCGCGCGGGACAGGACGAAGGAGAGCGCGGGCACGCCGTAGTAGAGGCTGGGCCTGGGGGCGGCGGAGGGTGCTGTCGCGGCGCGTGCCGTCGCCTCGGCCAGCCAGCGGTGCGCGGTGCGCATCGCCTCGCTGTCGGTGTGCCCGCTGTCGGTGTGCCCGCGGTCGGTGTGCCCGCGGTCGGTGTGCCCGCGGTCGGTGTGCCCGCCTTCGCTGTGCCCGCGTTCGAGGTGCAGCAGGGCGATGCCGGGCAGGCCCTCGCTGAGGGTCAGGTCCTGCCAGGCAGGCCGGGACGCGGGGTGGTGCGCCGCGACCCGCCATGGGTCGGCGAGCCGCTCCGCGATGCCGGCGGCCAGAGCCTCGGCTGCGCCGCGGGCCGTCATACGCCCGCCTTTACCCGGCCGAGGTGCGCCCGCAAGGCGGCGCGGGCCAGGGCCAGTGACTGCCGTTCGGCGGTGCGGCCGGTGCCCGCGAGCCGGTTGTGGTGCATGTGCAACAGAGAGGCCAGCGCGCGTTCCTGCCCGCCCCAGCGCTCAGCCGGGGGCAGGTCGCGCAGCAGCTGCCCGTACGAGGCCACGGCGGCGGCACGGCGGTCCCAGATCCGCAGCAGTTCGGCTCCGCCGGGGTGGTGCTCCAGGGCCTGCCAGCGGCCGTCGGCGTCGAGGAGGCGGCGGGCGGGCTCCCGCAGGGTGGTGGGCGCGTCGTCGTGGCCGGGCGCGCCGGCCTCGCCCAGGAGACGGAGCGCGCCGTCGGGCCGGCCGAGGAACCGGTGGTGGAGGTCGATGTAGTTCGCGGCCGCCAGGAGCCGGGCGTCGAGGGAGAGGGTGCCCGCGCGCAGCAGGGCGAGCTGCTCCAGGCAGGCCCTGCTGTCGGCGTCGAAGGCCGCTTCGGCCGCCGCCATGGCCGACGGGCCGCCGTAGCGTTCGAGCTCGGGGTCGTAGGTGTCCAGGGCGAGCCGTCCGCACAGCCCCTGGCCGGCGAGGCGCGCCGCCCACTTCCCCAGGTGCGGCAGCAGCCGCCCGCCGAGGTCGGCGGGCTCTCCGTGGAAGCGCAGGCGCAGATGGGGGTCGGGGTCGGCGTAGCGCAGGTAGAACCAGCGGGTGCCGGACTCGTCCAGCAGGCCGGGCAGATGGGTGGTCAGGATGTCATCCTGGCGCTCCGGCGAGCAGTAGAGCTTGGCGTACAGCCAGCGGGAGCCGGGGTGGTGGGCGGCAGCGGCCCGCCGGCGCGGCGGGATGGCGAGCGGTTCCCGGGCCACCTCGGGAGCGGCCGTGCGGACCATGGGGAAGGCGATCTCGGTACGGTGTCCGGCGGACCAGCCGCTGCCGTACTCCTCGTCCCACGGCGCCTCTTGCAGGTGCGCCGTGGGCCGGCGCCGCCACTCGTGCCGGAGCAGTTCCAGGTGCGCGTCGGAGGTCAGGTCGAGGGTGAGGCGCTGGTCGCGGTGGACCGCCGTGACCCGGTCGGGCACGTCCGCGCGCTCGCGCCAGGCGGTGAACAGCCGCCGCCACTCGGCCGGGCCGGTGGCCGGGTCGCCGACGGCCGCGGGCAGGTCCGGGTCGGCCGGGTACCAGCGGGCCGGGGCCAGAACGGAGCGGCCCGAGCGCACGCGGGGCAGATACGGCAGGGCGGCCGCCGCGCCCCAGTCCCAGACGGGCAGCGCCGACTCCCCGGAGCGGGGCAGCTCGGCCAGGAAACGGGCCACCCCCGGAGCGTTGCCGCGCAGGCTGAGCATGCTCGGCATGGTGGGGACGACCTCGACGGCCAGCGCGGCCGAGACCAGGGCGAGCCGGTCCGTCGTCGCCACCACGGCCAGGTCGTCCAGGCCCAGGGCGTACGGCGACGCCCGGTCGGCGAAGGCCGCCACCGTGATGACGTGGTCCGTCCAGCGGGGGACGCGGCTCACATTGGCGGCCCGGCCGGCGAGCGTGCGGAAGGTCAGCTGGGCGCGGACGGCGCGCGGGTCGCGCGCGGGGACGGAGCGCAGCACGTCCCCGAAGCGCCGGGCCTCTTCGCCCAGGGCGGGCGCGAAACGCCCGGCGACGGCGCCCGCGACGGCCGAGACGGCGCCGACCAGCAGCCGGAACCGGCCCTCGGCCATGGCCTCGAGAGACGCCGCGCGCACCTCGGCCACCAGGTCGAAGGAGGAAGGCGGCGCGAACCGCGTCCCTTCGGCGGCGCCCCGGTCGTCCCGAGACGGGCGGCCGGCCCCGGTCAGGCGGGCCACGCGCGCGTCGTCCAGGACGAGCTCGCGTTCCCCGGCCGCGGCCGCCTCCTGTGCCCAGGCCAGCAGCAGCCGGTCGCGGTCATCGAGGCCCTCCGCGCCGGGCAGGAACCGGGACGCCGGTGCGTGGTACTCCTCGGGGACACCCAGGCCCCGCTCGGCGTCGAGCAGCTCGGTCACCGGGACGGCGCGCCCCGTTCCGTAACGCTCCAGGAACCGGATGTGGTACGCGCGCAGATGCCGTGGGCCGGGCCGCGCGGCGGCCAGGGTCGCCAGGACACCGGCGGTACGTTCCGCCTCGGCCCGTACGGCCTCGGGCAGCCGGGCCGTGACGTCCAGCCGGAGATCGGCCTGCACCAGCCGCTCGGCCGGGTGCGCCCGGCGCATGCGCGCCTCGGCCAAGGCGAGGGCGGCCCGGCCCCGGCCCGGGGCCTGCGTCGCGTAACCGGCCAGCTCCCGCTCGACGAGCGCCAGGTCCCGCAGGACGTCCCGGCTCCGTACGGACAGGCCCTCCCCGGCGCGCGCCGCCAGGCGAAGGACATGGGCCAGCGGGTCGCTGTCGTCCATGGGCGGGTGCAGCTCCGTGAGCAGCACCCCGCGCCGGACCAGTTCGGTGAGCATCGCCTGGACGGTCTCCCCGGCCACGGCCGGGAAGTCCTGCATCATCCGCCGGACGAGCTCGGGCCAGGGCACGGGGGTACGGGCGAGCTCCAGCGCCCGCCGTACGGCCGCCGTGCGGCGCACGGTGATCTCCCGTACCACCGGCCGCCGCAGGGGGACGCCCGCCGGTACGGGGACGAAGCCCAGCACCAGCCGGTCGCCGCGCACCGTGCACAGGTCGTTGGCCGTCACCCGCAGGGCCGCCAGGACGCCCTGATCCTCCTCCAGGCGGCTGACGACCGCGGTGAGCCAGCCCATATCGGCCCGCACGGACTTGGTGTGCCGCTCGCCCCAGCGGAATTCCGGGCGCCGCGCGAAGCCCGCGGTCGCCACGCCGGCCATGAGGCCGAAGGGGGTGGCCCGCTCGCTCATCCGCAGCGCGTAACGCGCCAAGGCCCTCTCGGCGCGGCGCTCCTCCTTGGCCGTCAGGGGCGCGCCGGCCGCCGCCTTGTCCAGCACGGCGGACAGCGACGGGCTGGCGAGGGCGACGGCCTCGCGCAGCAGCCCGTCCGCGGCGGCCCGCCGCGGGGACGGTGTCCCCGCCGGGTCCGGGGCCGCGTCCACCGGCCGTATCGCCGCTCTCAGGAGCACCACGTCGGCGCAGGCATAGCCGCCGTTCGTCTCGTTCGCCGACCTCATCACCGATACCTTTTCTCCGCTGCAGCTGGTCACCGTTTACGTGCGTGCGTGCCGTACGGGCGGGGGCTTGCCCCGCCCGTACGGCGTCCACCGAGGTGGGTCAGCAGATGCAGCCCGTGCCCGTGTGGCACTCGTTGCTGGTGACCAGAGCCGCCCCCGCCTCGCCGGTCACACCCTCGAGGGCCGACGCCGAGATCTCTTCCACGTCCAGGTCGAACAGGTCGTCCATGGCGATTTCCTCTCTCGCATTCCTTTGCACCGCGCCCTGGTGGAGCGGTGGAAGACCATGCTGGGCCGAGCCGTTCAACAGGCGGTCAACGAATGCCAAAGGACGGTGGGTGGTGCTGTTGAGTACGCGGAGTTGACGCTGTCCATGCAGCCGTACTTGTCCGCCGCGTACGCGCGGGAGGTGGTGATGCCGGCGACCGGGCGGGTCGTAGATGCCCCAGGAGGGGCCATCCCTCGGCGACGCGGGGCTACGGCGGAGGCCCCAGGGCACACACCTCGCGGTGGCCGAACGTCGGCGGAGTGGTGTGCGGGAGGTCCGATCCGCTGCGACACCACGGACAGTGCCCCGACAGCGGCAGTCGACGGGGCCGGCGGCAGCGGATAGGGCAACGCCGAGGACGGACATACGAACGAGCTCTGCACGCGGCCCGGCCTTCGCTGTGTTGTGGGCCGGTCGCCTTGACCCTACGAACGGCCTGAGGACGAGCTGGCGGAGCAGGATCGGTCTTGCGGTGGCGGACGACTGCCCGGGATGCCGTCCGTCCGCCGTGACGAGAGCCGGGCGACAGGGCCTGCGAGGAGGCGGTCCGTTGGGCCATCTCATCCTAGCCGGAGGGGAACGGAACGATGGTTCCGCTTCATGGTTCCCGGCTAGGTCGTCACCGTACCCCCGTAGCAGGTACCGGCGAGCAGGCCGCTCAGGGACTCCGGATCATGCGGGCCGTCGGAGATCTCCCCCTCCCCACGGATGCACTGCGCTCCTGGTGGGCCAGACCTCCGGCGGGGGCGCTGGGGGCAGCGGGGCGGGTCAGTAGCGGAAACGCGCCTCGTCACCTTCGATGTACAGGAGGAATTCACTTACGGGCCCGGCTGGTGACAGCAGGGTCAAGTTCTCCGCGATCAGGTCGTATGCGGCGTCGAACTGGTCGAAGTCGTCCGCTTCGAGGAGGGCCAGGACCTCGTCGAACCACGGCCGCACTTCCTCGTAGACGGGTTCGGCGGCGAAGCGGCCCACCAGCCAGGGGAGGTCTGAGGTCTCCACCGTGATCGTGCCGACGAGCGTGTCACCGCGCAGGAGCAGCCAGACGTCGTGCCCTGCGACGTCACACTCCGCGGATGTGCGTGCGGGACTCACAACGTGCCAAGGGTTTCAGGCAGTCTCTCTGTATTCCACCACTGTGAACAGGGTGCTGAAGCGTCGGGCCTGGCGTCCAGTCCGGGCATGCCGTCTGATCCGGTGCTTTCATGCGAAGCCCGGCGGGCTGCTCACCCCTTCCGGACCGATCAAACCCACAGCCGGTGTCTGCCGTCTTGGCTGTGCCGATCGTGGGCCGTTGTTTAACTGTTCCGGTGGCTATTGAACTGATGTTACTGTGCCGGGTTTCCTACCGTGACCGTGAGATCACCGCGCCCGGGCTGCGGGGCCTGCTGGCTCTTCTGGCGGGGGATCTGCGTACGGGATGCAGTACGGCTTCCCTGGTGGACGGCCTCTGGACGGACTCCGAGCCGCGGAATCCGGTGAAGGCGTTGCAGACTCTCATTGCGCGTGCTCGTAGCCTCCTTGGCGCCGGCGTGATCGCCGGTACCGCGACCGGCTATCGCCTCACGCTAAGTGAGGAGCAGGTCGATAGCTCCGCTGTCCTGCTCCGTGCGGCGGCGGGTGCCGAGCGGCTGCGGGCCGGTGATCTCGCGGCGGCGCTTGGGGAGGCTGAGGAGGGTCTGGCGTTATGGGGTGCCGGTGCCGGTGCCGGTGCCGGTGTCAGTGCCGTTGGCGTTGGCGTTGGCGGTGGCGGTGGCGTGCGGTGCGAGGAACCCGTCGTAGGCGACCCGGTGTCCGCCCTACGCGCGCAGCGCATCCCGGCGTACTGGTCGCTGGTGCGCATCCGCGCCCTGGCGCTCGCGCGGCTCGACCGCCGGGCCGAGGCGGTCGACCCGCTCACGCACCTGGTGGGGGAACTGCCGCGGGACGAGGAGGTGCTGCTGGAACTGGTGCGTTGCCAGGCGGCCACGTCAGGGCCCGCCACCGCTCTGGCCACCTACGACGGTTACCGTTGCAGGCTGCGGGAGGAGCTCGGCGCTGACCCGGGGCCGGCGCTGCAGGGCGTACATCAGGAACTGCTGCGGGCAACAGAGCCCCCCGTACGCCGCGGGCTCTGCCACGATCCCAACCCGTTGCTGGGTCGCGATGCCGACACGGCCGCGGTGGCGGCGTTGATGCGGAACTCCCGGGTCACGTCAATCGTCGGGCCGGGAGGTTTGGGTAAGACCCGCCTCGCGCACGTGGTGAGCCGTCAGGCGGAGCAGCGGGTGGTGCACCTGGTCGGACTCGCCGGTATCACCAGCGACGCGGACGTGGCCGGTGAGGTCGCCTCGGCTCTTGGAGTCGGCGAGTCACTGCACCTGCACACACTCCCGCCGGCCGTCCCCGCCGATGTCCTGGCCGGCATCGTCGGCGCGCTGGGGCCCGGACCCGCGCTGCTGGTCCTCGACAACTGTGAGCACGTGATCGTCGGTGTCGCGCAGCTGGTGCAGGCTCTGGTGTCGGTGGTCGGTGACCTGCGGGTGCTCACCACCAGCCGGGCGCCGCTCGGCATCTCTGCCGAAGCGGTGTACCTGCTGCCGGAACTGGATCTACCGACGACTGTCGAGTTGTTCCGGCAGCGGGCCCGGGCCGCCCGTCCCACCACTGACCTGCCCACTGCGACGGTGGTCGAGCTCTGCCGCCGTCTGGACGGACTGCCTCTGGCCGCCGAGCTGGCGGCGGCCCGCGTACGCGTCATGACGGTCGGTGAGATCAGCAGCCGGCTGGCGGACCGGTTCGCTCTGCTACGGGGCGGGGCGCGGGACGCCCCGCCCCGTCACCGTACCCTGCACGCCGTCGTCGACTGGAGCTGGAATCTCCTGGATGCGGCGGGGCAGGCGGCGCTGCGCGCGCTGTCGGTCTTTCCGGGCGGTTTCACGGCGGACGCAGCCCGGACACTGCTCGATGACGAGGAGCTCTCCGGCGGCCTGTTCCGCGGCGCCGACGTGCTGGAGGTGCTCACGGACCTGGTGGACCAGTCACTGGTCAGGGTGGTGGACACGGCCTCCGGCGCGCGCTTTTCCATGCTGGAGACGGTACGGGAGTTCGCCACAGCCCAGCGGGCGCGGTCAGGCGAGGACGACTGCGTGACCCGCCAGTACCTGGCATGGGCCCGAGATTTCGGCAGGCGGCACCACGACACGCTCTTCGCCGCCGACGCCTTGGGGGCTTGGGAGCGGATCAGAGCTGAACAGGACAATCTCCTCAAGGCGCTGCGGCTCGGTCTCGCCCGCGAGGACGGCGCCACCGTCGCGGCCTCCACCGCAGTGCTGGCCACCTTGTGGACCACCGAGGTCAACTATGCCCGCCTCCTCCCGCTCGCCCAGGACGCCGGGCCACTCCTCTCCCACTTCCGGCCCTCGCCCGACTTCGTCGAGGTCACCCGGACCGCCGCGGCCATGTGCGCCATCAACCTGTTCCTGGGATTCGCCCCCGGAGCAGCGCGCAACCTCGTCGCCCTGCGCCGGCTGCCGCCGGCCTCACCCGACACCCTCGTCGGCGCCATATCGACCGTACTGTGCGCCCTGCCCGAACTCCTGGACCCCGATCATGCGGTGCTTGACGCCCTGTGCGACCGCAACGAGCCACTGCTCGTCGGCGCGGCCAACTGCGCGGCCAGCCTCGTGTGGGAGAACGCCTACGATTCCGACCGCGCTCTGGCAGCGGCCCAGCGGATGCTCGACTCCTTCCAAGGAGTGCGCATCCCCTGGATCCAGGTCCTGGCCCCCGCCCGGGCGGCCCGGCTGTGCCTGCGCGTTGAGCAGGGCCACGAAGCACTGCACCACCTGCAAGCGGCACTGCAGGTCCTTCAGGAGCTCGGCGTCCAAGGCGCTGACCGGGCCGGTATCCGCTGGGGCATGGCGCTTGCCGGCCTGCACACCGGTGACCTCGACCAGGCCGAGCACTGGGTGGCACAGGCGATGCTGACCCAGCCGCAGGAGACACCGGACATCCGCTCGCCCGGCCTTGGCATACGGGCCGAAATCGCCCTGGCCCGCGGCGACACCGAAGCCGGCCTGCGCCTGTGGCACCAGGCGGCGGAGGCAGTAGGAGGCAGCGTCGGCCCGGTCTTCGGCCTCGAAACGGACATGGAACCCTGGGCTCTGGAAATCCAGGCCGCCGCCGTGACCGCCCACGCGCGCCACGGTCGCATCGACCTTGTCGAGGACCTCATCACCACTCTCCAGGACCGGCTTCCGGCGCTCTGCACGCCTCGCGCCGCCGCCCCGCTACGGCCGGGCAGGAGGGAACTGGTGAACCTGCCGCTGTGCGGCGCGCTGCTGCTCGCCCTCGGCATGGCTGACCTCGACCACGGCCTGCGCGCCGGCAACGCGCACCGCACCAGGTCGGGAACGCGGCTGGTCGCTTTGGCCGAGCGCTTGCGCTACCTGCGCGTCTTCCAGCCGACCATGTCCCGTGAACTGGCCCGGCAAGCAGCTGAAGAAGCCGACGGGGCGGCATACGCCGAGGCGGTCTCGGCGTATGCCGCCCTGGACCGGGACGCACTACGGGCCGCCGCGCTGACGGCGTTGCGGGAACGCGACGTGGCCTGAAGCCACAGTGAAGCCGCGCTGAAGCCGCTGTGAAGCCCACGGGCGGCACGCTCTGCGCAGACGTCGCGAGATGTCCGATCTCACATGAAGAGATTCCAGGAATCCCAGGAACCCCAGGGAGCGCAGGCGCATGCCTCCCGCCCTGGGACAACAACGTCGTAGGAGGACGCAACAGATGAACGCTAGGAAATGGGCCTTAACCCTTTCCGCACTCACCGCAGCTGCCGCGGTGGGCATCCCCTCGGTTAGCGCACAGGCCGCAACCCGGCACGTGGGCGACCGGTGCACCAGTGACGACTACACCACCTGTGCCGGGTCGGCCTCCTTCATCAAGCAGGGGGACCACATGCTGATCTGGGACAACAAGGCTGACGGGCACTCCGTCGTCGTCATCGGAGACCGCTCCGACGGGCTGCCGCTGAAGCTGTGGAACCACTCCGGCTCCGACGGCGACGGGAAGGTCGACCACAACCTGAACCTGCCCGAGAACGGCTGGATCCGCTACAAGGTCTGCCTGGGCGAGTACAGCACCAAGAAGGTCATCACCAGCACCTGCTCCGCCAGCAAGACGGAGAACGCTTCGTAGCGCAAGGCGCTGGTGCCCATACGGGGGAGGGGGAACCGGCTGGTGGCGACTTCGGCCGCCACCAGCCGGCACAGACAACAGACACGGCGCGAGCCGTACGGGACTTCCGTCATCGGACGTCCCCAGCTCCGGCGGGCGTGAGGCCCGACGATGACGTTCATCCCCGGCACCCTTGCTCCCCACGGTTCATGCCGCCCGACGACGCCTGGCCGGGCAGCTCCCGGCTCGGCCTACCCCCTCCCCGCGCTCGCTGTGAGGGGTCCCGCGTTCCGGAACACCGGGTACAGCCTTCCCGGCCGTCGCTGTGCGGGGTGCTTCCAAATGCCCAGGGAGCAGGCGGTAGTCGGCGGCCAGGAACTTCTCCAGCACCTTCACCACCTCCCGGTCCGTCCCTCCGGCTCCGCATACAGCCACGCCGCGACGTACAAGGGCGCACAAGTCCCCGGACCAGTGGTGCTCGGTGCTGAGGTCCGGCGACGCAGCCGCACAGCGGCACGTCCAACCCGCGACGTCGTCACGGGTTGTCAGATCCGTTGGCAAGTGAGTGCCGGTACCGGGAGCGGCGGCGACCGCTCTTATTCTTCACTAAGAACGTCCCTTTAGCGTCTCGTTCATTTCGACGGCAAGCTGGCCGGGGTGAACCTTCCTGAGACCGCGGTCGAGGTGGACACCAAGCAGGATCAGACCAAGTACAACTCGAAGTTCTACATCGATGCCGAGATCGACAACATGCGCTACGGCAAGAAGGTCTTCACCAACACGCAGTTCATCCAGTACATCAACTTCCTGCCGGACGACGACCACCAGCGCATGAAGGAGATGTTCGACCTCGCCAGGGACAAGAAGATCGGCATCGGAGGACCGGACACCCTGCCGGACCGGAAGTACCAGATGGAGAACTCCTACAAGTTCCTCCACGAGTACAAGGACGCCCTCCCCCTCGTCGCGATGGCCGTCCAGGAACCCGACATCAACGCCAAGGACCCCAAGACCGGCAAGCCGTACACCCGCGAACGGTTCACCGACTTCGCCCACGACTACCTCGGTGCCCGCCACCTGTTCTGGACCACGGAAGCAGACTGGCTGCAGAAGCCCCCGGCATGACACATGCCCGAGTACGGCTCCTCGGACCCGTGTGAGTGACCAAGCGCTCCCGGGGTGACACAACCTCGCGATGTGATCACCACGTAACCAACGGGAATTGCGCAGCAGACTCGTGAACACCCTCAAAACAAGGCCAGGCCACTGGAGGCGATACGCCCGAAGGGCGCCCCCGCAGGGGCGCCCTGAACCATGCCTGCCTGCCGCCCCCGGGCAGCCGGGTCAGCCTTGGAACGAAACCGGGCTGATTCCTGAGAACCCCGGGAGGCAGCAACAGGCCCGCGCCGCTGTATGGCAGTGCACGTAAAGGATGGGCTGGCCGGACTGACGATGGGTCTGCCTGTCCCGGAAAGTGCGGAAGAAGGACGGTTGCAGGGCTGGCCGAGTATGCCAGCCAGTTCCTGCCGCATTCCTGGTGGGTCATCTGCTCCACCGACTGCTTGCCCGTCATCGTCGTCTGTCGTCGAAGCTGGATTGATCAGGCGGTTGCAGCGAGCGGCTCCTTCTTGCGTCAGACGAAGTGCTTGGCTGGTAGGAGTCTGAGCTGGGCAGCCGGATGCGTGTCGGCGCGGGACGAGCGGGGTCCCGCAGAGGACGCAGTCGCCGGACTGGAAGCTTCTGACACGCTCACAGCTCACAGCTGTGAGCCTCACATGCTGTTTCCCCAGGTAGACGGGCTGAACTGTGAGACCTGTCAGCTGTGAGCAAGCCTCAATCGCAACGACACCAGCCAACCTTGGCCTGTCCGTCCGGGACAGGCCACGGCAGGTCAGGTAGGGCAGCACCTGTGGGTGAGGCCCTCCGCGGGGGCCAGGCCGGGCCGGAGGTATGAGGCGCATGCGCGGGGGTCTTAGAACCCGGATCATCAGGGGGCCGGAGGGTGCTGAGAGAGCGGACATGTCCGCAAGAAGCACGGGCGGTGACTCCCTCATCGAGCGATGGGGTAATGCAGGTTATGAGGATATCCAGTGATCGATGCAGGCGTCGGCGACACAGATTGTGAATCACAACTGGGGGAGGGTAGATATGATCACTTGCATGGGCCCAAAAGGACAAGCACCGGGATGTCCTGGTCGGGTGAGCCCGGCCCCCAGAGTGGCGGCATTAGGGCTACCTTGCAACCCTGCTGATCGTGAATGAAGAGCCCTCGCACTGAGCGGCCGTTCTGATGGTTAGGGAACCAAATGCAGAGGATCCATCTGACTGTTCGAGATAAGGCAACAGGGCTTGAGGGGGGTGCCCTGGGAATCGCCGCCTGTCAGTCCGTGAGCACTTTTCGGTAGTCGCCCGGAACGCGCGCGGCCTCACTCCACGCTCAGCCACTCGGAAGCCACCGCAGGTCGAACTTGGGACGCTAACGGCAAGTGCGTCAAGAAGCACAACTAACATCTGCTGGGCACCCGTCGCTGCGCGGTCATGCAAGCACCTCTGTAACACCATTAACTGCACTTCTCGCGATACCGAGCCCTGCAGGGTCGCCGTCCTAGCCGGCTCTACTTCGTACTCTGGCTATCCGCGGCTACTCAGTTGCGGAATTGCGGGCATAGTGCTTCGTCGGATACCGGGCGGAACAACTACGCCTGGAGGTGCTCGCCCTGAATTTCTGCGTACCGGATAGCCGTGATCGCTTGCCAGTCGGCAGTTCTGCGGCGCGTTGCTCAGCGAAAGGTCGGTCTTGCGGAGAAGTGCGTGAGGGATCGGGCTGGCCGCGGAGTGAACTGTCGGGGGAAGCCTATCGGTCAGGGCGTGATGGAGGTCTCCCCATAGTGGCGCCGCGCTGGAACTGTTCGGCCGCGAGCGGGCCAGGCATGCCAGCTGGCGGCTGGTAAGCCGGAGCCGTCGTTCGCGGTGTCAGAAGCTGCGAGGGCTAACAGGCCACTCCTTACGGCTGTCAGAGCGGCATGAGAGCCTCCTGACATGAGTTACGACCTGGCTGTTTGGGAAGGCGCACGACCGGCGGACGACAAGAGCGCCCGCCGGACCTTCAGCGACCTGTACGACCGTTATCTCGACGGCGAGGTCAAGGAGCCTCCGTTCGAACGCATCACGGCCTACGTCGCGGCACTGCTTGAGCGATGGTGCGACCTCGCCGAGGACGAGGAGGACACCTCACCCTGGTCGACCAGCCCGCTGATCAGCGGGGCGAGTGGTCCACTGATCTACTTCCCCATGCGATTCAGCATGGCCGAGGAGGCATCGGACTACGCGGCAGCCATGGCACAGTCCATGGGGTTGATCTGCTTCGATGTGCAGCAGGACCGGCTCAGGCCATGAGCAGGGTGGCCAAACGGCGGTAGCCAATGAGGGCCGCGGCTACGCCGACGAAGCCGAGGAAGTTTTCGGCCTTGCATTCGTAGCGTCGGTGGAGCCGTCCGCAGTCGGCCAGCCAAGTCACGGTTCTCTCGACGACCCAGCGGTGCCGGCCCAGCCGTTGTCAGGACTCGACGCCCTTGCGCGCGATGCGGCGGTGGATGCCCCGCCGATGGAGCCGTCGGCGCAGGTGGTCGTAGTCGTAGCCCTTGTCCGCGTGCAGTTCCCGGCCGCCGACGTCGGGGGCCGTGGCGGGACCGGAGGGGCGGGATGCCACGCACGAGCGGCTCCACGCCTGGCTGTCGAGCAGGTTCGCCCCGGAGATGCCCAAGGACAGCGGCAGTCCATTCCGGACGCCCGCCGGCCGGGGGTGCTGTGCTGACTGGGCTGGCGTGCCGAGCGCGGATACAACGGACCGGCGGTCCCGGCCTGGGCGAAGCGGCTGACTCTGCCGGACTGGGAGACTCCGGCCCGGTCGAAAATGGCCATCGACCAGCTGATCGCCCGCCGCGTAGCCCACCCGCGAGAGAAGACGCTGTGGCGGATGCTTTACGAGACCTGCGCGCGGGCGGAGGTGATTTTCGGTGTCACCATCTAGGAGCCGGCCTGGCCGGCCGTCGTGCACCGGTGAAGGCAGGCCGCGCGGCCTCGTACCCGGGTGGTGGCGCCCCGCGCGAGGCTTCGTGCTGGAGCCCGCCTTCTGGGACGCCGGCACCGCTCGCCTGCTGCCCCGCCTGATCAGGGGGCGTACACGCGGGCCGGTGTTCGTCACCCACCGCAAGCCGGGCCCCGGCAAGGTCGTCAGCCCGCGCGATGGTCGTACGGGCAGGCCCCTGCTCTGCTCGACGCCTATACCGCGCTTGTCGGCGGTCCGGGCACGGGCTGGGGCCTGCATGAATGGCGCCACTCCGGGCTCTCCCATCTCGGCGAGGGGGGCCAGCCTGCCGCTGCTTATGGCCAAGTCACGGCACAGGAAGCCCGAGAACGCGCGGTGCTGCTTCCACCTCTCGGCGGAGGCGAGTGGCTGGCCGGTGGGGCCTCTGCGGGCAGGGATGCCGTTTATTCTCAGGTTCACCGGGGTCAGGACGACGGCGAACCTGATTCAGAATGGGATCGATTCGCCCTGCGGAAGACGGGGCTCGGCCCCGGTCAGTGTGACCGGGGCCGGGTGGTGTGCAGTAGGACGCATCAAGGGCGGCCGAGGGCACGATGGGCCCATCCGGCTTGGCGCCAGCGGGCGGGGTCGAGGGTGCCGCATCCGTCGATGACCTTGGCTTGCGCCACGCGGGTCGCGAGCTGTTCAGGACTGATGCCTGTGAACTCGGGTCACTCGGTCAGGTGCAGCAGAAGGTCGGCGCGTTCGGCGGCGTCGAAGGCGTTGTCCGCGTAGTCGAGCTCGGGGTGGTCCTTGCGGGCGTTGTCGAGGGCTTTGGGGTCATAGAGCGTGACCTCGGCGCCGAGCCGGTGCAGCTTGGCGGCGACGGCGAGGGCGGGCGAGTCGCGGTTGTCGTCGCTGTGAGGTTTGAAGGCCGCCCCCCAGACGGCTATGCGCTTGCCCTTGAACGTGCCGCCGAGCTGTTCGCGGGCGATCGCGGCCTGCAGGTGGTCGTAACGGATCCGGCCGCGCGGGATGCCGCCCAGCATTCGGGAGGCATGCACTGTCCTTCGAAGAACGCCTCCTGGCCGGCCGGTGCGAATACCCGGGCCACCGCCTTGCCGGAGAAGGACAGCGCAGCGAGAACAGGTAGACCTTGATCATTTGCCAATCATCTGGAACTCCCCGAAGTCCACCTCTGCTTCGGCTCGGGGAAGATGCGTCTGCGGCACAAACATTGCCTGCGGCCCCAGGCCCGCCTCCCGCCGCACCTCCGCACGTCTGGACTTCACGTAGAGGCGGACCACCGGATACGAGATGTCGCCGGCGCCGTGCTCGTCGACCAGCCGATCGAAGACCCGCTGAGCAGTGTGTCGCTGCTTGGCCGGCGCATCCAGGTCCGCCTGCAGCATGCCGTCGATCAGCGGCTTGTAGGGATCCAGCCGTGACTCCCGCTGCCGCGGCGTCTCCCGCAGCCCCGGCCACTGGCTGTCCGGGGCCCGGCGGACCGTCCGCCAGGTGTACTTCTGCTGCAATGCCTGCTAGGGCAGCCCCTCGTGCTGGTGGTCACGGCGTATCGCGGCGTACAGATCAACCTCCGACTGAGATTTCCCCATCAGGCTCCTTACGGCAGAAGCACACCCTCTACCGTCCCCACCGCAAGCCCCAGAGTGACGTCAAAACAAACGGACATCGCAAACTCGGTCAGAGCACGACTCCCACAGTCGCATCGAAACGACTCCCGCCCCGGATACATAGCCAGGGGCGGATCTCGGTACCCGTGGCACAGGTGGCCGGTATGGTTAGAACCTTGCTGCGAGTGTCGTGTTGGGCTTATGGGTGAGCTGTTTCGGGAGTCCGATAGGTGAGGTTTGTCTGAGTCTTTGCAAGTGGGTAAAAACCGGTCTGGGCTCTGCTGAAAGCCCTGGTGGTCGAGTGTGCTCCCCGCGCACGCGGGGATGGTCCCGGCGGTTTGTCCTTCGTCCACCAGAACCAGCCGTGCTCCCCGCGCACGCGGGGATGGTCCCGGTGGAGTTCATGAGCTCAGCGGACGATGTGGCTGCTTGCCGTGTGCGTGGGGATGGTCCTCCTTGCGCTGGACGAGTGAGAACGGAGGCGTGTGCTCCCCGCGCCTGTCAGCAATGCGGGCATCGTGCGCAGTGGCCCTTCGGGCACGTTGACATCTGAGAGGGCGGGGATCGGGCTTCCGGGGTGCTGCCGGTCTGACCGCCCCGTCTTGTTGACTTGGGCTGCATTTCCCCTTATTTGGAGGCGGTCGGCGGCGTGGTCGTGAACGTCGGTACCTGATCGGGGGCGGCCGGCTGGTGTTCGGCCGGGCGGTTGCGGTGTGCCGGGCGTCCCTGGTCGAGGGAGCCCGGCCATCCTGCCTGATGTCTGCAGCATCCTGATGCCTGCAGGGAATGGAGAAGTGAGCGGGCGCGCAGGGCCCGGGATGCCGCCGGCCCCCGGCCTCGCTCGCTTGGTGATCAATGATGTCAAGGGCCGCAGAACTCTGCTTCGACGGCCGCTTGCTCCAGCGCCGGATCGCCCCAGTCGCTGTTGCGGTTGAGCGTGATGACGTGCCGGCCGTCGGCGGTGGCGGCCGTCCGGGTCATGGAGCCGGGGATCTCGCTGGAGTGTCCCCAGACTTTCACACCGCATGCCTTGAGCGTCTGCGATCTGACTCCGAGTCCGTAGGACCTGCCGTCGCCGATGTCGCGGCCCGTGAACATCTCCTTCTGCTGGGCGGGAGGAAGCAGCCTGCCGCGTAGGAGGGCGCGCATGAAGATGTTCAGGTCATGGACGGTGGAGATCATCTCGCCGGAGGCTCCGGAGACCGAGGGGTTGAAGTCGGTGACGTCATGGACCTCGGCGGTGGGTCCGGTCTCGTAGAGCCGGGAGTAGTGCCGCCCGTGCGGGCTGGGCACTAACGGTGATGTGCCGGGAAACGAGGTGCCGCGCAGCCCGAGGGGTTTGATGATGCGCCGCTGTGCTTCGGCGGCGTAGCTGTTGCCTGTGGCTTTCTCGATGACCATGCCGGCCAGGATGTAGTTGGTGTTGGAGTAGGACCAGTCGGCGCCGGGGGTGAAGAGCGGTGGATGAGCCAGCCCGGTCCGTAGCAGTTCGCGTGGGGTGGCGCCGTCGTAGCGGTGGGCGAAGAACGCCTTGCCGGTGAACTTGGCGCGGAAGGCGTCGTCCTTGATGTAGTCGTAGAGCCCGCTGGTGTGCTGGAGCAGTTGACGCAGGGTGATGCGGCGCCCGTCGTTGCCGTTGCCGCGCACCATGCCGGGCAGCCACGTGTCCACCGTATCGTCGATCGACAGACCGTATTGGGGTTCGGCGGTGAGCTGCAGCAGGACCGTTGCGACGAAGGGCTTGGTCAGGCTGCCGGCGCGGAGCCGGTCCTGCGGCATACGCGGGCGGCCGGTGTGCAGGTCCGCCACGCCGGACGTGCCGTGCCAGACCTCGTCCGAACGGTCGACGCGGGCCAGGGCTCCGGGAGTTCCGGCGCGAGTGATTGCGTCCAGGGCGTCCTGCGTCGCGGTGTGAGTGGAGTGAGCCGCGCGGTGTGAAGCCGCGCCCGGCGCGGCGGTGGCCGGGACGGCGGCGGTCGCGGCGAGGGCTCCTGTCAGTGCCAGGGTTACCAGAGTGCGGGATAAGACGTGCGTGGCCATGTGGGGCTCTCCATCTCTCGGTTGCGTGTGATACCCGAGAGGACTTCTGGCTGGCGTGGTGGGTTGACGGTCTGCCGCCGCTTCCATCCCTGATTCGACCCGGAGAACCCCCTGACACGTCCCTGAGGGACCGCCGAGCTGGAGGTGCGGGGCTCAGACGTTGACGCCGTAGTCCTTGGCGATTCCGGCGAGCCCGGATGCGTAACCCTGGCCGATCGCGCGGAACTTCCACTTCCCTTCGCGCCGGTAGAGCTGTCCGGACACCATCGCGGTCTGGACGTGCGCGTCCGCGCTCAACTCGATGCGGCACATCTCCATACCCGTAGCCTGGTGCCCCACCCGGATGAACGCGTCACGTACCCGGACAAAGGTGCTGACCGCTCCGCCTTCGTTGTGGATCGACACCACGAACGCAACCGACCCGGTCGGCGCGGGCAGGGATTGAAGACGACGGCGATCTGCTCGCAACACCCTCGCCCTCGCCGGTATTGTTTTCGCCGGTGTGAAGGACCGAGTTCTCAGGCGTGGTCGGGTAGTTGACGAACATGAAGTGCCCATCCGGCAGGCCGCGCAGGATCCAAGCGAGGCGGGTGATGCCGTAACCGGCGTTGCCTACGATGACGATCTCCCGATCGCCGGACACCCACTGCCCAGCCGCGATCAACTGCTCGACCGCGGCACCGGGGCTGGGTGGCGGTCACGGCGTGGCGTCATCAGTCGGTCCCAGGCGGGCCACCTCTACGATCGTGGTTCAAGAGGTGCGGCCAGGCTCCAGGACGGCGACGAAGGAGTAGGGCCAGCCTGGGATGAACTGTGACGCGGACTTCGCACGACCGTAGCCATGGCAGAACAGCCGCTCTGCAGAGCACGGCGCGTAGGAACGCAGCCACGGTGAGATGTCAACGGCCAGGACCAGGTGCCCCTCCGGGAGCCGCGGCAGCGGCAGGCCGGCCAGTACACTCCGCAGCTGCTCGATGTCGATGCGCCCCTTGTTCAGGCGCCCCGTACAACCAGGCCGTGACCACGCCAGTGCTCAGACGTGAGCGTCAGATCCACCGGGGGTATCACCGGGTCGTCCGCTACACACCCAGCACCGCGTCCGCGAGGTCGATCAGCTCATCCCGCCGGGCGGTCAGACACGCAGAGAAGTCACCCCGGAACCGGGACACGTGGGCCAACTCATCCCGACCGGACCCTCTGGCAGAACCATGTTCATATCCTTTGCGCTGATCAGATGGCCTTTTCGACAGGGCGCACGAGCGCGCGAAGAACGTCTGCATCACCGGCGAACAGCGCGGGCCGACTCAAGTACGAACCACGTCCGAGGTTCTCGGACGGCCTGCCCCGGCCTGCCCGGGCTATTTTCCCTGACGGGGCCGCCCCTCAATCGGGATGCTGACGCGAGCAGCTCCGGCGTCGATCATTAGGCTCCCGCATATGACCAGTGATCACGGATTCACCTGCTCGTACTGCGGCGAGCACCATGCGGAAACGCCGATGAACTACGCGACCTCGGCCCCCTACGTGTGGGACGAGAGGTTCGCGGACGCACCGGACAGCCTGCTCTCCTCCGATCAGTGCGTCATCCAGGCACAGCACTACTTCGTCAAGGGGCTGATCGAGATACCGGTCATCGGCAGCAATGAGGTGTTTTCGTGGGCGGTCTGGGTCTCTCTGAGCCGGGAAAATTTCTCCCGTACCGCAGACCTCTGGGACAGTCCGGAGCGCGAAGCCGAAGAGCCGTACTTCGGATGGCTGAGCACCGAGCTCGGCCTCTACTCGCCCAGCACCATCAACCTGAAGACCCACGTCCACACCAGGCAGGTCGGTCGGCGTCCGTTCATCGAGCTGGAGCCCACCGACCACCCCCTCGCCGTCGAGCAGCGCACCGGCATCACCATGGACCGCGTACGCCAGATCGCCGAAATCGTCCTCCACTCAGCAAATTAGCCGACGAGCGGAACCCTGGACTCTACGTGACGCCCGAAGACAAAGATCAAGATCAGAGGGCGTGTGAGAAGTCGGTGACCTGGCTGGTTGGCCGCCCGGGGAAGTGGCGGGCGGCCAACCAGATGGTGAGGTTGCGGGCGATGTCGTTGATGCTGGTCGCGGTGGTGACCTCGTGTCCGTTTCGGGTGGTGTCACGGCGGACGACCTCGTAACCGCCTCCGTCCAGGACGGCCACGGAGGCGAACCAGACTGGCTCGTCCTCGTTGGGCTGGACGACCGCAAAGGTGTTGTCGGAGTCGTTGAGGTCGCTGATCATCACGAACAGTGCGTCCTCGGAGGGGTTCTCGAGGCGATCACCGTTCTCGCTGTCGGCGCCGTAGTACTGAGCCCCCATCGTTGCTTCTCCCTCGCCCTGTTTACTTCGGTCACGGTCAGCAGGGCATGCGGAACCGCGGACTCAGGCCCGTAATAGCCATGCGCGCCGATCGCGGCGATCAGTGCGGTGGCCTCGAACCGGATCGCGAGTCTGTTCGAACCGGGTGGCCATTGCCCGGTTGCGCTTCAGCCGGTTGATTCCACACCAGGCCGCGTGCCGGGCCTTGTGGACTTCGCGGTCGAAGGCCGGAGGCCGCCCGTCGGCTGGGTGGCCTTCTACGGCGATGAGCACCAGGTGGTGGCGCTTGCCGGGATAGCGGGGCGGCTGCGGTCGCCGACCGGGCGGAGTTTGTGGTGCCGGCCTCCGTTTTGTTGGCGGCCCGGGCTTCGTTGTGCCGGCACCGCGCCGCTGCCGGAGCCGGAGCCGAGTTGGGTGTCCGGCCGGTGGTGGGCGGGCCACGGGGGTCGGCGTGGTGCCGGTGGTTCCCGTGGCCCGCCCGGGTGTGCGGTGTGCGGTTACAGGGTGAGCAGTGCGCGGTGGGCGATGTCGGTGCCCATGCCCTGGAGCGGTCTGAGGGCCAGACGTACCAGGGCGAGCGGGTTGTCGTCGCCCGCGATGCGGTTGGCGCTCAGCTCACCGCAGCGCAAGCACTGATGGATGAGCATCCATTCGCCGTCGGGGCGTGCGGACATGCTCACCGCTTCCATGCGGCCCCGGCAGGAGGCGGCCCGGTCGCCCGGAATGCGGGCGTCGACGTGCAGGCTCACCAGGCAGTTGGGGCAGTGGTTGCGGTGCCCGGTGCCCGGCGCGTCGAGGGACACGTCCAGGCGGCATCCGGCGCATTTGAAGTCGTGCGCGCGGTGCCCGCCGTGCTCGTGGAGCACGTCCTTGTGCCGCTGCGGACGCGGACGACGGCGCGCAGAAGCCTGTGCTCGGTTGGTGTTGCGCCGAGGCATGGCGATCTCCTCCTTCCTGGTTACAGGGCACCGAGCGCTTCGAGCGGGAACGGCGGTTGGGCGAGCGGGCGGACGGCCATGCGCATCAGGACGAGCTGGTTGTCGTCCGTGCAGACCGGGTTGGAGGTGAGTTCGTCGCAGCGTACGCAGCGGTGGATGAGCATCCAGTCGCCGGTGCGCAGCACGGCGATGGAGATCGGCGACATCCGGCCGTGGCAGTCGCTGGGGCCGCCCTCGACGTGGTCGGTGACGTGACGCGACTGCAGACAGGACGGGCAGTGGTTGCGACGAGAGCCGTCGGCGGTCGCGGACACGGTCAGACCGCACCACGCGCAGGTGAAGGTTTCGACGGCGAGGGTGTCGAGGGTGTGGTTGATGGACACCCGGGTGCTCCTTGCTGAGAAGTCAGGCATGACAGCAAAGGCAGGCCGAGCGGCCTCGACGAGGGAGAGCCCACACGGGCGCACTGCAGCTTCCCGAGGAAGCGGGGCGCGGGGTATGGACTGGGACACCGGAAAATCGCGTCCGGCAGGCGCGCGCAGACAGCGCGGCGGAAGCAGACGGACGCTTACGCGGTGTGCAGCGAGGCTCGCTCGGCGCGGGCCGGGGTCATCAAAACACTCTTTCTAAGGCACGAGGCCCAGAGACCGGGCGTACGCGGGTACGTCCGGTATGCGATCAAAAGTACGGAATCCAGCATAACCACCTGCTCGCCTCGGTGCCAGTGATTTTTCCGCGGAGATGGCGGAGATGAAGGACAGCCCCGCCATCGGCCATGGGTGTCAGGCTGCTGAGCCAGCGCATCTCGGCGGTGACCTGCGATGGCTGCGGGTGCTTGGCCAGGGACATCGCAGACCGTCGGGGGATCGGGACGCATAGCCCTCGACAAGCAGGATCGAATTGCCCGAACCAAGCCGAAGCCGAAGCCGACCACAGCATCCCTTCGTCTCCCCGCTCATCGCACGGCCCGCCCGCAAGGGAAGAACAGACAGTGGACGTATCTGCTGGGCAGAGGTCGGCATGCTCTCGTTGCGGCGGGAACGGCTTACCGGCCCGGTATCTGGGGTCGGTATCCGCTCCCCAGCGTCGGCAATCTCGCGCCGGACCTCGGCCCGGCAGTGCTCCCCCCGGGCCGCCCCGGTGCCGGCAGCAGCCAAGTACGCCGCCCGGGCGGCGGAGCGGTGCGGGGGCGGCACGGCGACGTACTCGGTACGCCCCCGCCCGGCCCGGGCACTGCCTGCCGGATAGCTCCCCATGCCCTCCGCATGTTTGCGGCGTAAGAACGGCTAGGCCGCCGGTTGTTGAAGGACGGTTAGGCCGCAGTCGTTATGGGGCGGGGCACAGCGAGGCGTACGTGTCGTACGCCGGGTGAGAAGTGGGCGAGTGCGGGGCCGGAGGGTGGGGGTAGTCCGGCCGCTGCTGCCAGGGTCTGGTCGAGGCTGGTGATGACGGCGCGGTGCAGGGGCCATGGCTCGTGCTCGACGGCGATCTCCCACAGCCGCCGGTGCCCGCGTGCCCGGCGGGGGCTGAAGGCACGCCACCGGCCGGTCAGCCACACGTCGAGGGGGCCGGGCAGGAGGGGCGCGCCGGGCCGCACCGTGAGGGCGTACGCGGGCCGGCCGCCCCGGCGTGCGCCCGTGTAGCGCACGACGCCGTCCTGTGCCTCGATGCGCAGTCTGCCCAGGTGGTAGGGCACGCCGATGGCCTGGGCGGCCAGCATCAGGGGCGCGCTGACCTCCAGGGACAGGAACCACAGGCCGTCGCGGCCGTCGGGCAGGCGCACGTAGGTGCGCAGGTTGGTCTCCGGGAAGGAGAACGGCGTGGGCGGAAGTCCGGCGGGCCGTACGGCCGTCATGGCGAACGGTGTGAGGCCGACCCAGGCCACGCCGTCGTGGACATCGACCGTCAGTCCGCGCGGCAGCACCTTCTGCACGGCCGCCGGCTCGTACGGCCAGTGGATGAAGGTCTGGGTCAGCCAGCGGGCCTTGAGCATCGGCAGGCGGACCCGCTCCTCGGCGGTGCGCGAGACCACGGGGGAGCTCCTTTCGCTGGTGGGTCGGCCGGTCCACCGGCCCCCAGGATCAGGGTGCCCGATGTCATAGCTCTTCGCGCAATATCCGGTGTTTCGAGGGCAGTGCGGGCCTTCGGCCAGGTGCGGGTCTTCAGGCAGCGGCCGGTGGACCCCATAGGCGGATGGGCGGGGACGCCGGTCAGGGCCCGTCCGAAGCAGCTCCGCCCCCTACCGCTGCCGGGGACGCGTGGGGGAGCGGTGTGGGAATCCAGCGACCACCGGGCCGTGATCGAGGCGGTGCTCTGGAAACTCGCCACCGGCAGCCGCTGGGAGGACATACCCACCAGCACCGGCTCGTACCTCGCCGTCAGCGGCTGGTACTACGCCTGGGAGCAGGACGGCACCTGGCGGGCGATCTCCCCCAGCGCCCAAGGCCAGGGACACGTAAGCCGGGCTGAACGGGCTGAACGGGCAGAACGGCGAAGCCCGGCCGGTTCTTCGGCTCCGGCTCCGCGGTGCCGTAGCCGCAGGATGCGTCGCCGAGAACCACTCCCCCATGGGGAGTGCGGCCCGAGGGCCGGCAATAGCAAGGCTGATGCGCTCGCGAAAGCGCTGGCGTGCCTGCGGTGCTGACGGCATGATGAACGACGGCATCATCAACCACCCGGTACGCGGTGCCCTGTTCCTCCTGGTGGCCTCACTGGGCCGGCCGCAGTGCTCTACGACCAGGCCGGTGGCCGCCCCCTTGAGGCGAGCGGTTGCTGATCCGGCGCTGGTGGCCGTGTCGGACTTCTCGTCGGGCAGCGTGGAGTCAAGTCCGGACGGCAGCGAGCAGGCGCTCGCGGAGTTCCCGTACAGCCGGCTACGACTCGTGGGGTCGGGCTTCGTGGGCGAGGTCGAGGAAGCGGAGCCGGACGCGGGTGGATTCGGCGTGGGACCCGATGCGGATAGCGCGCAGGCCGGTGGCGCAGGCGGCTTCGAGGTCGTCGACGACCAGGAGGGCGCGGGCGGCGGCGATGGCGTCGAAGGCGCTGGAGCGTGCGCGGGCGGAGTCGCGTTCTGCGGCGGCGGTGCTCAGCATTTCCAGAGCGCTCGTGGCGTGCTGGGGTCGGTCGCTGGTGCGGGAGAGGAAGAGCAGGACTTCGCCGAGGGTGGAGCTGAGTTCCGCGTGGTCGAGGTAGGCGATGTACTCGGGCCGGTCTTCGACGGAGTGCTCGTGGAAGATCTCCTGGCGTGGCGGACGCTGCGCAGGGCTTCAGGGGCGTCGCCCCCCCACGGGGGCCGGACCACATGATCGGTAGAGATCGTCATGGACATCCTGTGGGAAAACATCACCAAACTCTCCGCCGTCTGCCGCAAGGCCGGTGAGCACGTGCCCGAAGCCGAGCTGACCAGCCTCCAGATCGGCAAGGTCGCCGAGGAAGCCGGCGAGGCCATGCACGCCCTCCACGGCCTGAAGGGCCTGACCACCTGCGGCGACGACCACGGCTGGGCCGAGGTCCAGAACGACCTCGTCGGCGCGGTCATCGCCGCCCTGCTCGCTATGCACTACATCGACCCCGACGGCGCCCGCACGACCTTCGACGAGATCTTCCACCGGCGCACCCGCCGCGGCCGCGCCGCCGCTGCTGTCTGACCACAAGCACCCCAACCAGCGGTCGTGTCGTCCACGGACACGGCCACCAGTCCAGTGTCCCCGCTCCCGTCACCCCCACGTCGACGGGACGATGGCACCGGAAAGGAGAAGAGATGACCGACACCCAGCCCCCGGCACAGGCCGTCGCCCTCCGTACCGGGGTCTCTGCACTGATCACCAACCGCCACGGCGAGTACCTGCTCCACCTCCGCGACGACATCCCCGGCATCTGCTGGCCCGGCTACTGGGCCCCGGTCGGCGGCCGCCCCGAACCCGACGAGTCACTCGACGCGGCCATCGCCCGCGAACTCCAGGAAGAGACCGGACTGACCATCCCGCTCACGGCCTTCACCACCGTGGAACAGAAGAACGCCGAACACCTCGGCAAAGGCCCCATCGCCATCTACACCGGCCGCTGGGACGGCGACGCCCACGCCCTCCCGCTCACTGAGGGCATCATGCTGCACTTCTTCCCCGCCACCGTGCTGTCCCGCCTCCGCCTCCCACCGTGGTGCCGAGAAGCCATCCGCCTTCACCAGGGCACATAGGACCGCTGGCCGGCTGCCCCTGGAGCAGGTCGCGCAGGCGCTGCGTGTAAGGAGACGAAGGACGGCTCGGGTCGGAGGCGGTGCAGCGCGTTGACCAGCCGCACCGGCTGGATGGATGCCCGTCCCAGGGCGCGGGCGTACGTGCTCGGCGAAGCACTGCGCTTCTGGCGCCGCGACCCGGGGGCGCTGTTCGTCGGGCTGGGCCGCAGGACGGCCAAGGTCTGGGCGTCGGCGGCGTCCAGGCCCTGGCGTGATGAGCGCGGCCCCCAGCTGGTAGCCCCGCCAGGCAACGCGGTGCGTGCCCAAGGCCCGCCGTAGCCCCGTAAGGGCTCCCGACACGCTGCGCCCTTCGTGCCCGTCGGGCGCCTGAGCCTGCTGCTCGATGGACTCGCGCAGCGCAGCGACGGCGCTGGGAACGACGGCGACGGCCTCGGCGCTCTCCGGGTCGCGCTGGGCCAAATACTCCGGCCAGGACCTCCAGAGCCGTCGCCACGTCCTCCACCGAACTCGGGCTCCAGCCGTCCGGACCGCCGCACCGGCCAGGGCACACGCGGCGAGCACCACTGCCTCGGCGTGCTGCTCCCGTCCCCGCTTCTTCTCGGAGACCGGCTCCCTCACCACCCCGGTCTCATCCCGCCTCGCCCCTGGCGGGCGTGACCACCGTCATGACGCGCGGCACGGTGCGGCCGGACAGCGCGGTGGCAGCGAACACCGCACCAGCTGAAGCCGGTACCCGGCCCGTATCCCGCGCATTCGGTGCACACGAGGAGCCCGTCTGTGTCCTTGCGGCATCGCCACGAGTACGCCGCAGCCTTTCCTCGTGGCCTCCCGACCAGCTTTTGTATACCGACCCAGGAGTTGGCAGACCACCCGAATAGGATGACCTGCATACGCACCGCTTCCGGCCCAGATCCGCCAGGTTCGAGCTGGTGTCTCTTTGAGAGACGTAGAACGCCGGTTCCTCGCGCACTCCTCTCCAGCACGCTTGCCGGACTCGCCCCATCTGGCAGTACTGGTCACGTCCCGGCGTTGTCAGGGCCGCTCTCGCCCTCCCCGTCATCACCCGGATCAGGCTGCCCTCAGCTACCACCTCACCGCAACGACAGCGAGTTGGTGCAGGGTCTTCCTCGACCAGCTCCACCACCGCCTCCAGAACCGTGTTCCCTTCCTTGAGTCGATCGCCTTCCCACAGGCTGCGGGAACCTGATGTGGCTCGCTGATGGAGTTGGCCGCGATTGCGAAAAGGCTCGGTCAGCGGCGAAAAGGCCATCCGCTGAGGACCCTGCTGGCCTCTTCGCTGATCGAGGCGTCAGTGTCCAATAGCAATGCGGAGGCGAGCGCCTCAATCTGTGTGAGGCCCTCGTTGGACTGACAGCAGACATTGAAGATTGCCATGTTGAGATGATCGCCAGTGTCATCGTCCGCGCTCGTGAGCGCGGCCAGGACCATCCGCAATCCGCAGACATCTCCCCGCTTGAGCAAGGCCTCCGCTGTGTCCTGAGTGACTGCAGTGTCATGACCGTCAAGCAGCAGCTGATGCAGTACCTCAGCCACTTCGGCATCCTCTGCCGCTCTCGCCAGACGTCGGCCAGCTGCCGCCCTGATGGACCACGATGCTGAGCGGGCATCCCGAAGGGCTGAACTCAACGTGCTGCCGGAATCAGAGAGGGTCATGGCTTCCATCCTGGCACGACACCTCAGTACACCTCGCCTCGGCCTTCACGGGATCGCGAGCAGCGCTGCCTGAGCGTCCTCGATTGATCTGCCCTCCGTGTAGTTACTCCACCAGCGGCTCGGCTCACCGTCTCTGACGCTCATCCATTCCTGAAAGGAGTCCTGTGGCCTCCATCAGGGACATTGTCTTCGACAGCCCCCATCCGGCTTCGGACCGCACGATTCTGGGCGCAGCCACTGGACGGATACGAGGTTGCGCCGTACGACGAGGAAGAGTTGGCTCGGCTGCGTTCCATTGGAATCAACAATCCGGAGGACGGCCCCACGGTTCTGCTCGTCGCCACGGACTGCAGGCTGCCCCGCATCTTCTTTCAACGGGTGCCGGAGGACAAGCGGGTCAAGAACCGGATTCATCTCGAACCTGGTCGAGACCGATGCGGTCGCGAGGCAAGCGGCTGTGTGCGCGGGGGGCAACGGTTCAGGCCGGGCGTGAGGACTGGATCACGATGCAGGACCCCGATGGCAGCGAGTTCTGCCTCATGCGTTCGTGAGCGGGACCATGTCCCGGCCATGAGGAGCAGCGGGCTCGGAGCTTCGCTGTCATCGCATCGTCGCCATCGTGGTCGTCGAGCTTGTCGAACGTCCCACCGCCCTCGTGGTGCGCTGTCACCGCTGACGTAGACAGGGCCGGGTGCGGCCTCTCGCCCTGCGGGCGAATACTGCAACTCTCGAATACCGACACTCCACCAGTGGCGCCGGCACACCACCGAGGTGATCGTCGGCGGCATCACCGGCACCTGCCGCCGCCCGCAGCTGCTGCTGGGCCGCAACGACGACACCGGCCGCCTGCGCCCGGTGGGCCGGACGGCCCCAGTCAAGCCGTAAGCCGTCCGGCAACTGGCCGGACACCTACGCCCCGCCGGCCCCGGCCACCCGTGAGCGGGATGCGGTTCTTGTCGACATGGGGGAGCCGGGAAGTCCTCGGTCCCGTCCTGGTGGTGCCCGAGCCGGTCGTCGAGGTGCAGGCGGGCACCAGCATCGACAGCGGCACCCACCGGCACCCACTCCGGCTCGGGCGGGTCCGTACTGACGTCACCCCCGAGGACGTCCCGCGCTTCGGCGAAGGCGCCCGGCCCTCAGCCGACTGACACCGGCCGCGGCTCACGACCAGGAGGCAGGCAGCAGGCCCGCGGTGGTATCGGCTGCTTCTGTGACCAGCTGCAGCTCGGTGGGGCGAGTCGGACCGGCGATCGGCCGGCGGGCGTGGCCGGGAGGATGGTGTTGGTGGTCTCTGCGACCGCCCCGAAGCCGAATAGCCAGCCTCACAGGAACGTCGCCGTCGGCACCGGCTGTCGCCGTCGGCTTGAAGCGACGCCACAGCTGCATCGTCGCGTGGGAGCCGGCTGGGCGCCGGGTCGTGTCTCGATATGCGTGGTTACGTGTGCTGTGCTCGGTGTGGTTGCCCGACCGCCGTCCGTCCTGTCAGGGTTGGGCGGCCTGATGCCGAGCAGCCTTGCTTCAGGACGTTCGGATGTGGCCATGGGCTGTCGGCACAGGTGGGCGCGCGGTGGGGCGGGACACTGCGCGGGTGAGTACTTTCGGGAGGCCTTGCGAGCTGAAAGGTTACGTTGCGGGCCCCGGCAGGCCGCGGTGGGTAGGGGACGGGTTATCGCGTTGCACGGACGCCGCAGGGCCCTTTACCCTGTTTGAGTTCCGTCTGTGCCCATTCCGGGGCCCGGCGCTGTGTTTCGAGGTGACGACTTATCTCCCAGGCCAAGTAGCCGTCCGCAGTTCCCCACGTTCTGAGGATTCGAACGTGTCCGGGGGCGGACGTCGCGCTGGCCTGAGTTGCGTCACCCACCCCCGCGTTTCCCTGTCATTTTCCGGGTGCAGCTCTGTCGGCTGCCCCGGGATTTCGTGTGTGCGGACCCAGGTGCGGCTGTCGGTAGGGCTCCCCGACTCCTTGGATCAGGAGCCCCGCAGTGCCTTCCCCCGCGCTCGAGAACGAGCCGCACCACACCACCCAGCCCCCAACCCGCCCAACACCTGGACCGTCGAAGATGGGCCTGGCTGCCTGGATCGCCCTCTTGGTGCTGCTGGGTGCCGAGCTGATGGACATGCTCGACCAGTCGGTCGTCCTGACCGCCCTGCCCGCGATCCAGGAGTCGACCGGCGCCGGACCGGCCGCGGTGCAGTGGCTGACCACCGGCTATTCACTGCCCGTCGCTGTCGGGCTGATCACCGGCGGGCGCCTCGGCGATCTCTACGGTCGGCGAAAGATCCTCCTCATCGGCACCATCGTGTTCACCACGGCCTCGCTGCTGTGCGGTCTGGCCACCGGGCCGGGCGTGCTGATCGGTGCCCGCATGCTCCAGGGCGTCGCGGTGGCTCTGATGATCCCGCAGGTCCTGGCCACCCTCCACGTCACCTTCGAGGGACAGAACCGCAGCAAGGCGTTCGCTCTCTACGGGGCGGTCCTCTCCCTGGCCAACGTCCTGGGCCCGGTGATGGGCGGCCTGCTCACCGAGGCCGACCTGTTCGGGCTGTCCTGGCGGCCGATCTTCCTGGTGAACGTGCCCGTCGGCCTCGCCGTGCTCCTCCTGGGACGCCGGTTCATCCCTGAGTCGACCGCCCAGAAGGCCGACCGCCTCGATTTGACCGGCATGCTGCTGTCCGCACTGGCCATCGTTCTGATCGTCTTCCCGCTCACCGAGGGACACCTCCATCACTGGCCGCTGTGGTGCTTCGCCATGCTCACCACCGGTCTCCTTGCGCTGGGTGTCCTCCTGTGCCACCAGCAGCGCAAGCAGGACAAGGCACCCCTGGTGCCCCTGTCTCTCTTCCGGGGCAGGCAGTTCTCCGGCGGCATGGCCGCGCAGCTGATGCACGGCCTGCTGTGCGGGCTGTTTTTCATGACCTGGACCCTCTACCTTCAGCGCGGACTGGGCATGAGCCCCTTCCACGCGGCCCTGGCCTTCGTGCTGCTCTCCCTCGGAGAGCTGGGCGGTGCGACGCTCGCGGCGAAGAGCGGCGGGCGCTTCGCCCGCCGCCTTCCCCAGGCCGGAGCCCTCATCGCGTTCGCTTCGATGACCGCCTACGGACTCCAGGCCGCCGGAGGCCGGGCAGACCTGACCCTGCTGGCGATGACCGCTCCGGTGGTACTGATCGGCTTCGGCCTCGGCATGGTCAGCGGCCCGCTCGCCGACCTGTCGCTGGCCCGCATCCCGCACGAGGACGCCGGAGCAGCCTCCGGTCTGTTCAACACCGCCATCCACCTGGGCATCGCCCTCGGCACCGCGCTGACCGCCCTGGTGTTCTTCGCCACCACCGGCGGCTCGCCCGACGCCGGCCTCAACCGCGACGCGTTCACCACCGTGCTGTGGTGGGCCGGCAGCCTCCTCGCCCTGATGTGGGCCCTGATGTTCTTCCTGCCCAAGCACACGAAGAACCGGGCCGGCTAAGCCGGTTCCCAAAGCGGCGGCACCTTCCAGTGCCGCCGCCCTTTCCTGTACACCTCACACAGCCACGACAGCCGATAAAGTCGAGTGCGTGTCGTGTTTTGCCTTTTCTGTGTGTCAGGGTGAGGGCTTGGTGCCCAGGCTCTGCATGCGGGTGCGATCAATATTCTGGTGTGGGTAGGCCGCTGAAGTTGTGGGGGAGTCGCCCTGGAGAGTCCTCTGAGTGGGGTTTGTCTGGGTCTTCGCAAGTGGGTAAAAACCGGTCTGGGCTCCGCTGAAAGCCCTGGTTGTCGAGTGCGCTCCCCGCGCCTGCGGGGATGGTCCAAAGGAGGGTTTGGCCATCGCGGAGGTGCCCGTGTGCTCCCCGCACCCCCGGGATGGTTCCTTGATGGCCTCGCCGTTCATGAGCCACTTCCCATGCTTCCCGCACTCGTGGGGATGGCCTCTCGGTCCCCTGTCCGGGCCCGCGGCTGCGCAGGCTGTTCTTCGCGTTCGCGGGGATGAATGAACCCAAGGGGCGGGTCCCTGGCCGCCGGTGGCTGCTTCTCGCGTGGCCTGATGCGCGGGGCCCTGGGGAACTTCGCTTCGCCCATCTGGCTCTTGGGCGGCAACGATCGCACCGAGTGCCGCCGCCGAGGTCGAAGCGCCACAGGCGGGCGTCGTCAGTCGAATGTCTGCCGTGGGGCAGTTGAGGAGGTTGGGCGTTCCTGGGCGGAGCTGCCGGGCCTGGCTGTGCGTGAGGGTGTTCAGGCTGTTCTGCCGGCGTCGGTGGGGTCTTCTCTGAGATATGCACGATCCTGTCAGCTCGCCAGTTTTTGGATTCAGGGCGGTCGCTGGCGGCGTTTCAGCTATTGAGGCCGGTGTTGCTGGATGGCGGATTAGCAGGCTGAGGGGGAGAGTGTCGCCGACGAGCTGGGCGGGGATGTGCGCGGGTACCTGGGTCAGGTGCTGGCCGTGGCCCGATGCGGTGACGAGGCGGATTTGAGTGAGGTCGAGGAGACGGTCGGCGCGATCGCTCTGGGCGAGAGGCTCGCGGAAGTCGGCCGGCAGGCTGTGGTGGAAACCGGGATCGTCCAGCTTCAGGGCCATGGAGTACGTGAAGACGATGCGACAACGCACCACTTCAGCGGCCTGGAGGTCCGGCAGGCCGGGGCAGGCCGGACTAGGAACTGCAGTACGCAGACGGCGGCCGGCTGGGCGGGCGAGAGGCCGGGGCACCCGGCGTGGGGTAGCAGTCGGCGAAGTCCTCGTCGCACCACGGCCCGTCCAGCCGGTCTCTTACCCACATCGCCGTCGTACCGCCCGGGTTGCTCGCGCGCGATCCGTACGGTCACCAGGCGGGACTTGATCACCGGAACGGGGGGACGGAGCGACAACGAGCACCTCGATGATCACAGGCGCTTTCGGAACAGCCCGGGCATGCCCGTTGATCACACTGCCGCACCGGGAAACTCTAAGATCGCCGACAGATCCAAGGTCAGGGGCTGTCAAACCCTTCGACGGGATTCAGGTAGGTGGCGTCGTTCAGCGGCTGGTCGGTAAAGAAGCGGGCCATCAGGTCGGCCAGGTCGGCGTCGCGTTCGATCTGGACCAGGTGGTCGGCCTCTTTGATGGTGGTGAACCGGGCACCGAGGCCTGCGGCGACGCGCCGGCCCACCAGTGGTGGGGTGATGGTGTCGTGTTCGCCGGTGAAAACGAGCACGGGGGCGGTGACAGCCGGCTCGGGCAGGCTCCAGGGGTGAGCCAGGAGCCGTTCATGGTGGGTGATGTCCATCGCGAGTTCGCGTTCGCTGAGGTTCGCGAACCTCTGCTGCATCAGGCGTGCCACAGCGGCCCGCCGACGTACGACTCCGTGGCCGGGTGGGGCCATGAACTGCTCGACCATGTCCCGGGCCATGTCCTCGAACCGTCCCTCGTCGACCATGCGGCGCCAACGCCTCGCTGCTGCGGCGTACTCGGGGGAGATCTCGACTGCGGTGCCTCCGAGCATCAGACGTGCGATGCGGTCCGGGTGCCGTTGGGCGAATCGGAGGGCGATGGAGGCACCGAAGCAGGCCCCGAACACGTTCACCCGCCCGAGAGCCAGGGCCTCGGTAGCGTGACGGACGGCGTCGGCGAGGAAGTCCGTGCCGTACTCGACGGGGAGGGGGTCGGCGTCCCCGTAGCCGGGCAATTCGAGGCTCAGCACGGTGGTGTGCGGCAGGAGCCACCGCTCGTAGCGCAGCCAGGAGAACCGGTCCTGCGAGGAACCGCCGAGAATGACCACGGCTTCGGTTGCGGAGGATCCCATGGTGGCCACGCGAGCCAGGAAGCGGAATCCGCGGTACTCCAGCTCTTCGTCCGTCACTTGAATGGTGATGTTACGAGTCATCCCGCCTGTGTACTGGTACCTCAGCGCTCACGCGGCGGTTTCCTGCCCGCTTCCTTCTTACGGGCGTCAACACCTGTGCCGGGACCAGCCCCCGCGGGTGGCGGAAGACGTTCCGTAGCGCCACGGCCCGGGTTCGTGTGCTCATACTCGGCCCCATGCGGATTCTGCTGGTGACCTGGGGCTCGACCGGGGACGTGCTCCCGTATGCCGGGCTGGGCTCGGGGCTGAGTGCCGCGGGCCATGAGGTGGCGGCCGTCACCTCGGAGCGCCACGCGTTACGGTTCCGCGTTCATGGCATGCCCGTCCACGTCCTTCCCCTGGCCCAGCAGGAGAAGTCCGCGCTGGCTGCCGAGCGGTTCGACCGGTGGCAGAGCCCCGCCCGGCTCAGGCGCAGACTGCGCAACGCCCAGGACATGGCCCAGGTGGTTGCCCGGGGAGTCCTCGAAGCCGTTGCGGACGGAGTGGACGTGATCCTCGCCCACCCGTTGCTCCATCCGCTGTGCGCGGTGATCGCCAAAGGTACGGGGCTGCCCTGCATCGGGATCTACACGGCGTCCCACGGGATGGCCCTGCCCCGGCTGAGTGCCGGCCGGGCGGCTCCCGCCCGCGGTTACCGGGCCGCCGAGCGGCTGGCGTGGGCGGCGATGGACCCCATGTACAGGCCCGCGCTTTCCTGGCTCGGGCGGGAACTGGGGATGCGGGGGAGGAAGCCCCCCACCCTCGGCAGCATCCTGCCCGGTCAGCGCGTTCTGCACGGATACAGCGCTGCTCTGCTGCCACGCCAGCGCGTCCTGCCGGACGGCCACAGCTGCGCGGGGTACTGGTGGCCGGCTCCGGAGGGCACTTGGCGCCCGGACGAGCGGCTCACCGGCTTCCTCGCCTCGGGACCCGCCCCCGTGTACTTCGGGTTCGGGAGTGTTTCGCCCGGGAACGCCGGGCAACTCGGCAACACGATCAAGAAGGCCGTCCGCGGGCTCGGTATGCGCGCGGTGGTGCAGGCCGGCTGGCAGGGGCTCGACGTCTCCGGCGAGGACATCCTCACCATCGGCGAGTGCCCCCACGACTGGCTGTTCCCCCGCATGGCCGCCCTCGTCCATCACGCCGGCCCCGGCACCGTGGGCGCCGGCCTGAGGGCCGGGACGCCCGCCGTGCCCGTACCCCTCGCATACGACCAGCCCTTCTGGGCCCGCCGCCTGACCGTCCTGGGACTGTCTCCGACGTACATCGACGCCCGTCGGCTGGCAGCAGACGAACTCACTGACGCTCTGCGCGCGACGCTGCGCGACAAGCAATACCGTGACCGCTGCACCACGTTCTCAAGGATCGTCGAGAGCCAGGATGGAGTGGCAGCAGTACTCAGCGAACTCGAGACCGTTTCGGCATGCTGAAGGGGTTTCCGGGCCATGCCATCGTCGGGGCGCCGGCTGAGCACGGACTTCGCCACTCCTCCACCCGGCTGCTCCCTGATTTCTGCGGGAGATGGTCCCTGCGGCACCCGGTACGGCGGCAAGGCGCCTGGCTCTTCCCGCGTATGCGGGGATGGATCTTTGCTGGGCAGTGTGGTGTGTACGGCGGTTGTTGCTCTCGGTGTCTTGCACCGGATGCTGGCGTGATCAATGATTTGGCGTGAGCGGGGCGTTGAAGTTGCGGGCGGGTCGTTTTGGGGAGTGATTGGTGAGGTTTGTCTGAGTCTTTGCAAGTGGGTAAAAACCGGTCTGGGTTCTGCTGAAAGCCCTGGTCGTCGAGTGTGCTCCCCGCGTACGCGGGGATGGTCCCCCCAACGAGAACAGCATTGCGCAACGGACCTTGTGCTCCCCGCGTACGCGGGGATGGTCCCCTCCGCCACAGAACGGACGCTCCACGGCGCCTGTGCTCCCCGTGCCTGCGGGGATGGACCCGGCGCGCTGGTACCGGTGAAGATCGGGAGCGCTTGCTCCCCGCGCCCGCGGGATGAACCCCCTGCGCTCGACGGGCAGCACGACGACGACCATCTGCTCCGCGCGCTCGCGGGGATGACCCCTGCGAGGGGCGGGATCTGGACGCCGGTGGTTGCTCCTGGCATGGTCTGTGTGTGCGGCCCTGGCCGCTTCGGCCGGTCCTGGTCCTGCGGTTTCTTTCCGGTCCTCTGCCTGGGTTGGCGTGGTGCCTCGTGATCGAGGGTGGGGCTCCCATGTCCCGTCCGACGCGGTGCTCGCGCTCGAGGTGTTGCGCGCTCGATATAGCGTCTGGTGCCTGCGCCCTGGATGGCCTGGTCGGCCCCGCGCCTGCTTTGATTTCGCCGAGCTTGTCGGTGAGCGCCTCGACATCGGCTGGGGAGAGCCGCCCGGCCTGGGACAGGCGTGCGAACTGGTCCGGGTGCGGCTCCCAGGTCTGCGGGTCGACGAAGACCGTGGTGCCCTTCAGCCGGGAGACGCCCTGGAGCGGGAGCGCGATCAGGTTGTCGAAGTGGGTGTTGCCCTTGGCGTTCGTCGGTAGCAGGTCCTGGGCGGGGAGGGGTGGTCGTAGCTGGACAGCGTCATCTGTCCGCGGGCGTCGATCGCCCGCCGCAGCAGCGCCGTGCCCAAGGAACGGGTTGTGGCCGCGGCGACGAGGGGCGGTGAAGAAGGTCCACACGTGCGCGCCGGCCCCTGAGCGGGAGATCTCCACCAGGGCAGGGACGCCGGAGTCGTGGCAGGCGGCGGCGTAGGCGGCGGCATGCCCGCGCCAGTCGCTGCCGTCCTTGCCATCGAAGCCGACCGCCAGGGGCCGGCAGGTGTCGTCCGCGAGCAGCGGGTGCAGCCCCAGATGGGTCTCCCGGGTACCGGGCTCGGGATGGGAGAGATGGTTGTAGACGGCCCGGTCAGTCAGCGGCCAGAATACCCGCTCGGCGTCGATCTTGTTCTTGGCGAAGGGGTTGTCCTCGGCGGGGCTCCAGCCCGTCCGGCCCGACTTCGCGCTCACCCAGCGGATGGCGTAGACGTCCTCGCGGCCGACGAACAACGCCCTGAACAGCGCGATCTTCGCCTCTGTCCCGGAGGCCGCGTCCGCGTACGGCAGCCCGCCTTCGCCCTCCACGACGGTCGGCGCCAGGGCTCGGGGACCTGGGGCAGCACCTGCGGGACCTCGGCGGTGAGCATGCCCAGCTGGGTGCGCAGGCGCTCGTTCTCGGCTTGGAACTCGGCGAGCTTCGCGTGCAGTTCGGCGTTCTCCTTGAGCGCCACATCAAGCCGGATGCGCAGTTCGGCCGGATCGTTGCAGTCGTGCCAGTCCTCCACGCCTCCATGATCCGGATTCATGTCCGTGGTGGGGCCGTTTTCGCTGAGATCCCACCGTGTGCCATGGGCCGATCAAGCCGATGTCGTCTACCTGCTCGGCGCCGGTCCGCCGGCGGCCCAGGCTTGGGCGGCCGCGAGGTCCGGCGCGGTGCCCTCGGGTACGTATGCGAAGCCGTCCCAGGACTCCAGGACACGGGGTTCCTCGGGTCGCACGTGGGTGGCACCGCCGTTGACGGGCCGGTGCCGGCGGTAGACGTCCATCGGTGCGCGCCTGCGCCGCAGGTACGGGGCGAGTGGGTCGTCGGGGTCGATGCTCGGGACCGCGCGGGACGGCTGGTCCGGCGGTCCGGGACGGGCGTGCCTGCCCATGGTCGTGCCCTGCTCCTTCTACTCGTATGACCAGGCGCGACCGGTGGCCTCGGCCATCGCGCGGTACTCCTCGACGGGCACCGGCTTCACGCCGGGCCGTATGCGGTTGAGCAGCACAAGACCGTCTAGGTGGTCGATCTCATGGGCGATGAGCCGGGCCTCGCCACGTTCGTAGAACGCGGTCGCGGGGCTGCCGTCCGGCGTCACCGTCTCCACGGTGATCCGTAGGGGCCGGGAACCGGTATGCGCACGTCGAAGAACGACAGGCATCCTTCGAACTTCTCGTCCATCTCCTCGGAAGCAGCGGTGATGCGGGGGTTGAGCAGCACGATCGGGTCGGCCGCGGGCGGCTGGACGACGGCTGCGGCCCGGCCGATGCCGATCTGCGGGGCGGCCAGCCCCAGGCCCTTGCCGGAGAAGTCATGCGCGCGACGGATACGTTCCATGGCGTCCAGAAGTTGGCCAACGATGGTGTCCGGGGTCTTCCGCTCGTCAGGGAGCAGAAAGGGGCGGGCGGGCTCGGCCAGGATAGGGGCGCCGTACTGGACGATGCCGAGGTCGCGCATCTGCTCGCTGGGTTGCAACCTGCCGCCGCGTGCCTTCTGTTCACGGGACGGGTGCCGTGTCATCCGGACTGCCCGGCCGGTGCGGTGGTCGCTCGGATGAAGGAGGCGATGTCCCCCAGTTGAGGGGTGTAGTCGTGGGAGGTGTCCACGGTGAGGGTGGGGACGTCGAGGGAGATCGGGACGAAGGACTCCAGGGAGTGTTCGCCTGCGGCGACGGCGTCGAGGAGGTCGCGGTCGGCGTGCGCGGTCCGGTGCATGCTCTCCTGCGCGCGTTGGACGATGCGGTCGTGGGCGATGGTGGCCGGGGTCGTGCACCGGATGACGCGGATCTGCGCGAGGCTGGCGAGCGGTTCCAGGTTCGGCCGCCACAGCCGGTCCTGGAAGGCGGCCTCGGCGACGACCGTCACCCCTGCCTTGAGCAGCACGTTCAGCACGCCGAAGAACGCGTCCAGGGTCGGGTAGTTGAGCGGGTCGTCGCCTCCGCCTTCGTATCCGGGAGTGGAGAGGACCATGCCCTGCTTGATCTCGTCGCGGATGATCGCGGGGCATCCGAGTTCCCGGGCGAGCTCGTGGGCGAGGGTGGTCTTGCCGGTGCCGGGCCCGCCGCTGACGACGGCCAGGGTCGGTGATGTCATGGCGCTCTCTCGCGTTCCTCGGTCAGTGGTCGGGGGGCGTGCGTGGCGGTCTTGGCGAGCCGGAAGGCGATGAAGCCGGGCTCGCGGCACAGTTTGGCGTATTGGGCGGCGTGCTCGTGGGCCATCTGCGGGTCTGGCCGATGCTCCACCAGCTGTTCGATGGCGAAGCCGGCGGCGGTGAACTCTTCGACCCACCTCTGGAGCGGCTGGCGCCAGTAGCGGTGGATCATCCCTTCCGACCAGGTCTCTTCGACGTGGTCGGCATCGAAGTAACTGCCGCCGTGAGTGCGCCAGTCGGCGGTCGGGTGGCTGGTGGAGAGGATGAGCCGGCCTTGCGGGACCAGGACTCGGTGAAGCTCGCGGAGGGCGGCGACACGGTCGCGGACGTAGTGGATGACCAGGGTGGCAAGGACGAGGTCGACGGCGTGGTTGGCCAGCCAGTCGAGCGGGTCGTCGAGGTCGTGCCGGCGTACCTCGATCCCGGGGCCGAGACGCTGCCGGGTGTGGCGGACCATGTCCGCACTCTGGTCGAACCCGATGACTGCGGCACCACGCGCCGCCAGCTGCTCCAGGTACAGGCCGGGCCCGCAGCCGGCGTCCAGGACGCGCAGGCCGCGGACGTCACCGAGGAGGGCGAGGACGGTGGGCCGGTCGTAGAGGGTGTTGTAGGCGCTGACGTCCGCTTCGGCGGCGAAGGTGTCGGCGAAGCCGTCGTAGGGCGCCGGGGCGTCACCGCTGTGCACGGGCTGTCCCCAGGAAGTGGCCGCTGGACGTGTGCGGCCGGGCCCCTTTCTGCCTCGCGACGGGCAGGAGGGTGTCGAGCAGCACCGCCGCCGGCTGGGCGGAGGTGGTGAAGTGCGGGTGGAGGCTGCGGACGGCGTGCTCGTAGACGTGGGGCGGGATCGGGTGTCCGTGCTCGATGTGGGAGTCGAGGCGGGCGTCGAAGTGCCGGAACCATTCCCGGTAGCGGGTGACGAGAGGATCGGTGGCCGGCCACTTCTCGTACAGGCGGGTGCGGGCCCGGGTGAAGGGGGTGGGGCTGGTCAGGTAGGCCGTGGAGACGGCGCTGGGGCGCGGGAGCTGGTGGTAGACGGAGGTGGTCTCGCCGAGATTCAGCAGTATGCGGGTGGTAGCGCATCATCACCTGGTGGCGGCTCCGTCGTACGTACCTGCTGATCTTCGAAGGACTGCGGCCCAGCACTGCCTCCTGAACCGGGTCAACTTCGATGAGGCCGTTGCCGTTCCCCAGGCGCCCACCCCGCTGCCTGGGTCTGCCTCAAGTGGGTGATCGACGCATAGGGTGCAGCTGTGAGCAGCGAAGACGTACACGCGGACCGATTCGTCGGGGAGTTCCAGGAGCTTGAGCACGGTCGCACCAATGGGCCACCCCTGCGAGGGTCCGTGCGAAGCAAGGGCGAAGATCATGAAGCGGATCTCGTTCGCTACTTGCGTGCGGGGTCAGTGCTGGCCGCGACCACTTCGCGGGTCCACGACGTCCTCAGTCCTGGAAAGGAGCTGATCAGCGGGCTGCACCTTCTCACTGACGGTGAGTGGTTCTGGTACACGGACCTGGCGCACTACGTCGAGCACTACCACGTACCTGTGGACGCCCGGTTCGTTGACAACGCCCGTCGCCGCGGTTGGACACCGCCTGAGCTGAGCGACGCTGACCTCGTACGGATCTCCGAGGTCTTCTTTCCTGATGACTCTGCACCCGTCCTTGACATGGGCAGTAGAGAGGGGGAGAACCGGAACGGCTTGGCTACTTAGACCGTGTCCTATGTGATGAGGCGGACGAGTCGCTTGTAGCAGCAGATTGCGGCGGCGAGTCCGAGAAAGGCCAGGTAGTTGCGGGGGGGGGCGTACATAGCGGATGGTGAATCGGCGGTAGCCGGTCAGCCAGGACATCGTGCGTTCGATCACCCACCTGCGGCGGCCCAGTCGCTCACTCGACTCGACGCCCTTGCGGGTGATGCGGACGCCGATGTGCTTGCCCCGCAGCCATTTCCGCAGACCAGGCTGGTCATAGGCCTTGTCCGCATGCAGTCGTCGGGGCTTGAAGTGCCGACCGCGGTGAGGGTCGTGTCTCGTGTGGTGGCCCTCCGCTATCGGCTTCAGGGCCTGGCTGTCGTGGGTGTTGGCGGCGGAGAGCTCGACGAGGAGGGGCAGTCCGTTTGCATCGGACAGGATGTGCATCCTGGAACCCGGTTTACCCCGGTCCACGGGCGACGGACCTGTGAGTTCGCCACCCTTTTTGGCCCTGACGTGAGCGGAATCCAAGACAGCCCGTGTCATGTCGACCAGGCCGGCATCGCCGCGACGGTGCAGGACCGCCTCGTGCAACCGGCCCCACACACCTGCACGGGACCACATCAAGAACCTGCAGTGCGCAGTGGACTTCGCTACTCCGAAACACGGCGGCAGAGCCCGCCAGGCACATCCACTCACCAGCACATACACGATCGCGGTAAACAGCGTCTGATCAGGTGTGTTCGCTGTCCCGCCACCCTGTGGCCGCGCCCAATCCGGCGGGATCAACGGCTCCGCGATCTCCCACAACCCATCCGGAACAATCCAATCCACTCACCCCACCCCATACACAAACAACGTCCGCCTCACCACATAGGACACGGTCTAATGCCCCGTTAGCGCCTTGCGTTTGTCGGGCCTGTCGGCTTGTTGTCTGCCCGGCTGGTGGGTGAGTGCATTATTTCTGTGGTGTTGACCGCATTGTTCCTCCAGTGCAGAAGAGGCAGCCGGCCCAGTAGGGCAGGGAGTCCAGGACGCGGTGGCGGGTGCAGGAGGCTGTGATGCCCATGTCCGGGCCTGGGAAGGCGTCCGCGTGGGTGGGGTGTGGTGGCGGGGTGAAGGTCTTGATCATGGCCCGGTACCTGTGGAGGTAGCCGGGTACATAGGGCGGCTCGTAGGTCAGCTCGTCCCAGCGGTGCCGTTCCAGCGCGCGGTCGATCACTCGCAGCACGAAGTCTTTGGCCCGCGCCCGCTCGGCCCAGGTGTCGCCCCAGTCGACGTCTTCCAGGTCGAACCCGACGACTCCTCGTCCCATGACGGTCTGGTCCTGCAGGGCCAGGAGCGCGGCGAACCGGAAGTCCCATGGTCGGCAGGCGAGGTCGGAGATGGCCAGCCACAGGACGTCGAGGAAAGCGGCAGTCCCACCATTGGACAGGTACAGGTCGTCACTCATGCTGCCGCTGCTGAAGACGTTGCCCATCACGCCAGCTTAGGATCCGGTGAATCATCGGCGGGTGACGGGGGTGGACCCGCCCATCCCGTCGGAGGGTAAGGAGCATTCTCCGCTGCTTCCTGCGCGCGGGGACGAGCCTCACCGTCCGATATCGCCGGTGCGGCCAGGGGCTTTGCTCCCCGCGGGGCGGGGATGGCCCCATGGTGCGCCGGCCTGCTCGAGGCGGACGTAGCGCTAACGTGCTCGTGGGGATGCAAATAAGCCGGTGGCGGGGGGAAGCTCCTGGCGGTGGTGGTCTGTAAGGCTGGTTTGTGAGCCTGTGAGGTCACTGTTGTCTGGTGTGCCGTGTCGGGCTCTTGTCCTAGGCCGGTACTGGCCCGGCTTCCAGTGATTTGTACGGCTCTGGGAGGCGGCCTTGGAGCCGTGACTGCCGGTTTCTCGCGGGCTGTGGAGTTCTGGAGTCGTCGAAGGCCAGGTCAGCCGGATCGCGATGCTCAAGCGCTGGGTGTCCGGTCGCGCAGGTCTCGAACTCCCTGGGCAAGCGTGTTGTGCTCTCCTCTTGACGAGGTTGCTCATGATGCATCCTCGATGAGCCCGAATTCTTCCGGGAATTCTTCCAGGAACTCGCGGCGAGCCGGGTTCGTCTCGGCGGCTGCCATCTCCCCTACCAGCTCGGTCAGTTCCTGCCGCTGATCATTCGGCAGCGTGCTGATCATGTGGGCAACGCTCTCCAGGACCTTGACCGCGTCGTCCGGATCCATCTGTTCGTCTTCGCTGCCGTCGATGAACCACAGGACATCGACCAAAGCCTCGGCCAACGCATGAGTCAAGGAGGGGTAGGAGGACGTCACGATGGGCTCCCAACGGTCAATGGCACAGTCCGGTCATCCCACCACGCACCGCTGACAGCGCTTTCCGTGAGTCTCCGCGGAAAGTGGCCCGGAACCGTTTCAAGCGAACGAAGCCACTTCCACGACCGCGTCCGCTACCCGTCAACTACCGGCTATCTGTGACGGCCATGACCCAGCCTCTGCTGACCCGGTACGAGGCAGGTCAGCCGGTGTGGTGGGCTGTCTGCCGCGGCGAGGACCGTCGGCCGCTGGCCGGGTTGCCGAAGGGACGGTGAGCACGGCGGGCCCGGCCCGCCGGGGGTCGGGCCCGCCACCACCACGGCCTGCCAGGGAAGACGGCGGGGGCCGGGTCCGGCCCGGGTTCCTCGGGCGGGTCGGGCCGGGCCGTACCGGCTGGGGCACGGGACCAACAGCAAGGGTGCTGGAAAATTCGAAGGCTTCGCTGCGACGTGGCGTCTAGGAATCGAAAGCAAACTAGCCCTCATGCCGTGCTTTCGATTGCCTGGGGGCTGCTGGCGGGAAGCTGGGAGGCTGTTCGCCCTCGCCATGCCCACCCCTGACAAGCTGGCCATGCTGGCGCGGCTACCGAAGCACTCCTGGGCAGGCCTTGCTCGAAGGCTAAGAACTGCCGAGCTGGAACCCTGCGCGGTCTTACCCCGCTGCGGCCACGTCGGCGTGGCCGCAGCGAGGGCGTTTCATTGTTCGAGGGAGTGGGCCAGAGAGCTGCTGTCTGGCTGAGCTGCCGGTGGCGCTGCTGCGGGAGGGGGGCCAGCCAGGATCCGGGGACGCTTTCGAGGCGTAGTTCATTGTTCATTCTTGACCGGCGATTGAAGTGCTACGCGTGCTGCTGGCAGCGCCAGAGGACGATCCGCTGTGGGGAGCGGAGATCGGCGAGCTGGCCGATCCGGAGAAGAGCACGGTGTCGCAGATCCTGTCCCGGCTTACTGCGCAGGGCTGGATCGTGCTTCGGGAGGAAGAGGGGACGCATTCGTCCCGGCCGGCTCGGGTGTTCTGCCTCCTGTCGCCAGAGGGGCGTCTGCAGGCCGAGACGTGCTGGCCGCCCGCAGTACGCGCGACCAGCGCCCGGCTGCACGGTCCGCGCCCAAGATGGCGGGTCACTGGCCGATCCGCTTCCCGGACTCCCAAGGCACTGCGCTGCTCCGCGGGCGCCGCTTCGAGGCAGTCCAGGCGGCCCTGGATGACGGCGATGTACCTGAGCACCTGGCTGCGCTCACGGAAGTGTTCACCGCGTTGACGGCCCTCAACCGGAGCCTCACGAGGGATGCTCTCGCTCGGGCTGCTGCTGGTCCGGCCCACGCGCGGGCGATACGAGGAGCTTTGTGTGGGCCATCATCCTTCAGGTCGGCGAGATCCGGGAGAGAGCACAGCGTGCTCCTCACGCTCGACCGTAGTTCATTCTTGGCCTAGGCCATTTGTGTCGTATTTGTTCTTGTGTCGTACGGGTGATTGATGACGAGCGGCACTGGCATACCTGACGAAACCCCGTGCCATCTTCACGACGGCCACCACTGGCGCCTTGTCCACCAGCCTTGTGCGCCGTATGCGTTGGGCGCCCCTCGCTGCGCCCTGGTCGCCGCGGCAGGGCCCTGGCACGGTGAGGCCTCGGGGCGGGGCTTTCGGTGGTGTTCCTCATGAGAGGGGCCGGGGCACCCGCATGCGAGGAGGAAACGATGAGACGGTGGACTTCCGTTGCCGTGCTGGGCGCAGCACTGGCCATGGTGGCGGGATTGACCGCGGGACCCGCCGTGGGACAGGCGGCAGCATCTGCTTTGCCCTGCGAGAACATCGCTCACCTGCCCACCAGTGACGGCCAGGCCAGAGCCAAGGCCGATGTCCAGCGAAGGGGAGGGGGGTGCGGCAACGCCACCGTGGAGATCATGATCTGGGTCGATCTGTCCCTGCGTCCCGATGAGCGCATCGCGTACAACAAACAGTTCTTCTCTCAGGGCTTTCTGAGTGCGGCGGGAGCTTGCTACAACGGATTTGCTCACGTCCGCGGCATCTACACCGAGATGTATGTCAATGGGCAGAAAGTGGCAGAGTCGGGACGCGCTCAGCTTCCCGGCTGCGTCGCGTAGACCCCTTCACTGCTCCCGTCCGCGGGCGGTGGGATTCACGGCCGCAAAACCGCCCTGGAGCTGGCTGCCTCTACCCCCGTAACGATTGCGTGAATCCCCAGGGTCGCTCGCGTTCCCCACTTGGTCGGTCTTGAACAGACGGGCTGAGGCCGCCCGGTCGTGGAGTGTTCGGACCGCGCCGACCCGTCAAGGTCGCCTACGGCGTCGCTCACCCTTCTGCCCCTACGCTGCGGTGCGGTGCGGTGCGGTGCGCGGCCGGCCGGTCTCGCACGGCCGCGTCAGGTCGGGTCTTCTTCGTCGGTGATGGGGCCTCGGGCTGCTCGGTGAGCTGGCGCTCGCACGCGCCGATCTGCTCGTCGCGGTGCCGCAGCAGGAGCCGGTCGGTGCTCTCGTGGCTCTCGGGCACCCGGAGGCGGTGCAGCAGGTATTCGCGTATGCGCCAGTCACCGGGCTGGTCCCAGCGCTCCTCGTCGACGGCCTGGTCGCCCATGCACTGGTCCCTTCTGGTGAGGCCCAGGCCCCGCTCCTCCCTGGCACCGCCCCGCGCGGGCAACGCTCCTGCGGTGCGGGTGTGTGCCGGACGGCATCGGGGCCTGCCCCCCCTTGACCTGGCGCTGTCGACCGTCTCTGCCGATCTGGCGGGCATTCGGCCTTCAGCCGCACCGCTCGGAGACCTTCACGCTGTCCACGGACCCGTACTTCGTCGACAAGGTCCATGACGTCGTCGGCCTCTTCCTAGGCCCGCCAGAGCGGGCCCTGGTTTTCTGCGTGGCCGAGAAGTCCCACGTTCAGGCCCTGGACCGCTCGCAGCCGGAGATCATCTCGGTGACACGGTCGACCGGTCCGCATAGCGGGCTGCCGGGGGTTACGTATTTTCCGCACAGATGGCGCTGCGGCTTCAGGCAGTTTTCACCCTGTTGGGCCGCTCGGTAGCGCTGGTGTAGACGCCCGGCTGGCCGGTCAGATGCCTACACGGGTGGGCACTGCGTCCGCACGCCCGTATCCGAGCACCTGAGCGAGAACTTCGCGGAACTGCCTGATGTCTTCGGCCGGCGCTTCGATGACGGCCTCGATCTCGCGGTCGGTCAGCCGCAGGTCTTCCAGCGTTTCAGGGTCGAGTGAGATGCGGAGAACGTTGCCTGTCAGGACAGCTTCCCGCACACAGCCGTATGCGGTGCCCTGCCCGGCCGTGACCAGGCAGTGTGTGTCCATCCCGAGGGCGACCTCCTGGTCATCGGGCTCCTCTTCTCCCGCCATGAACATCAGGATGAAACCGCTTCCATCCTCACCCTCGGCAAGAGCGGCTTCTGTAAAGTAGCCGTCAGGGTCGATCTCGGTCCTGGCGGCGCGGGCGGTAAACCGGTATGTCATGACGGGGTTCTATCAGTGTGCCCAGCTGTGCCTTGAGGCCGGTGCGAGCGCGATGTTCCACCGTCACCCCAGGTGGCGACCGCGACGCCACGTGGGAAACGCGTGGATGGCCCCTGCGCGAGGTAATCGGCCACCTTGCGCATGTTGTGCTCCCCGCGCTCGCGGGGATGGTCCCGCACATTGCGGACTCCGCGCTCGCCCTCGGATTGGTGAGCAACTGGACGACGTATGGATGGTCTCACCCGGGGGATGCTGCGCGGACTCGGCCCGGCGCCTCCTGGAAACCAGTGCCGGGTCGTTGAGCGCTGTGGCAGCATCAGTGGGTGATCAATGCTGAGGACCTGGTGGGCAGACGCCTGCGGAAGGTGACGACATCCTGGCACCACTACGAGGAGACCGGGCCCTCTCTGCTGCACATGTGGCTGCATGTGGACGGCCTCGGTCCTGTCCGGTTCCACACGCCGGGCGATGGATTGTCCATGGAGGTCGACCAGCCTCATGGCCCCTACGACATGGGCGCATGCGGCTACACCACGGTCGAGGACGACCTCCCCGCTTTCCCCATGACCCGGTTCGTCGGCCGGCAGATCCTCTCCACCCGGGAGATCTGCTACCGGCACGACAACCTCGACTTCGCTGTCGGCATCGTCCTGCTGTTCGCGAGAGGGAGCATCCGTGTCCTCAACCTCGCGGACGAAATCGTCCTGGCCTGTGACCAGCACCTGGGCCCGGTTGAGGCCCGTCTTCACGAGGCGATGACGCCCGCAGATGTGGATACCTCACCGTGAGTTCGAGACGAACCCAGCTCACCATCGCCAAGGTGCTCCACAACGAGTAGGCCATGGCGAGGTCACCCTCCAACTGACCCCGGATACGCCCGTACGGTGGCCCCGGGCGTTCGCAGCTACGCCCCTGCTCTGCCCAGCCCAGGAGCGAGGGTCTTGGCGCTCCTGGGCAGTGGACGGGTACCTGTCCGCACTGCTGGGTGGCGCTGCGTGCGGCACCGGAAACGGTGCCCCGCCTCGTGCGTGCGCTCTGCAACGTGGAACACCTTCTGGCCTTCAGCAGCATCGCCGGCACCTTCATCTGCTACCGCAGGCTCTACAGTCAAGTGCGCCGCTAATTCGATGGCGCGCATCAAACGGTGCCTCCACGCTGGGCACCATGGCAGAACCCAAGCATCAGATCCGCGCCTTGTACACGGCTTCCACGGTTACCGTCTACCAGGCCTACGGGCCGGAGATCGGCCTTCCCGCGGCGCGGGACGGTCGCTTCCCGGCGGCCTGGCGTCGGGACCGGATGACATGGATCAAGCCGTCCTTCCTCTGGATGATGTACCGCTGCGGATGGGGCTCCAAGGACGGCCAAGAAACTGTCCTCGCCATCGAGATCACCCGAGAAGGCTTTGAGTGGGCACTGGAACATGCCTGCCTGGCTCACTATGAGCACGGGCTGCAGCCTGACCGCACGACCTGGAAACGCCAGTTGAAGCGGTCTCCGGCCCGGGTCCAGTGGGACCCGGAACGTGACCTCCACCTGCGGCCGCTTCCTCACCGATCGCTGCAGCTCGGTCTCACAGGAGAAGCCGCACACCGCTACGCGGACGAGTGGACGGTCTCCATCACCGATATCACCACACTTGCGCACACGATTCACGACCACGTACGGGGCGGGGACCTGACTGCAGCACGAGGCCTCCTACCCGCAGAGCGTTCCTACCCAGTGCCCGAAGGGGGCTTGGACCACTTGCACCTGTGAGCGGAGCCGCCAATTGAGATGCGCTCAAAGGGGGGCCAGGACGGGTCGAAGCTCTGTCGAGCGGGGCAGGGCGGGCAGCAGGCATCACCGGGTGACTGGTGCGACTGGTGTCCCGGTCGCCGTCACGTTGACCGGCGGCGACCGTAGCGGCGTCAGTCAGCTGGTTCCTGTGCTGCGAGCCGTGTCGTCGGTGCGGGGCCAGTGCGGGGGTTCCCGGCGCCGGCCGGCCGGACATCCTGTTCGCCGGCCACGGCTACGGCCGGTGCGTACTGTTGCGGCGTGCGGGGTCCTGGGGGGAAGCTGCTGATCGCCGGCCGGGGCGCCGAGTACGGCTCCGGCCCCGGCGCCCAATGCTGGGTAGTGGAAGGGGTCTTCGCCCCTCTGTACGGGTTTCGCTGGCTGCGGATCCGCTGGCAGATCCGTGACGGCATTCATGCAGTGTTCCTGGCCTTGAGATGTGTGCTGATCTGCCGGCAGAGGCTGCGGTCGGCTCGGCTGGGGGAGTCAGCGCAGTGGGCGGAAGGTCTGGCGGATGTCGTGGGTCCAGGCGTCGGGGTTTTCGAAGGGCCCGAAGTGGCCGCCGTGCTGGTGGACGTTGACGTCGCGCAGGTCGCCGTAGACGTGGGGGGCCATGCCGTGGCGGATGGCTGCGTCGTACTGCTCGGGGGTGTCGATGCCTGGGGAGGAGTGGTCGCCCAGGTGGAAGGTGAAGCTGGTCGGGACGGTGATGGCAGGGGTGGTCCAGCGGTTCTTCGGCTCCGGGTAGAGGTGGGCGTTTTTGTAGGCCCGGATCGAGGAGCCGATGGACTGGGTGACCCAGTAGATCGTGGCCGTGGTCAGGATGTGCTCGTCGGGGTAGACGTCCTCGAAGACGGCGTTCTGGTCGCTCCAGGACTTCCACCGCTTGAGGATCCAGGCCAGCATCCCGGCGGGTGAGTCGTTCAGACCGTGGGTGAGGGTCTGGCCGTCCAGGCAGTGCACGGCCAGGTGAGAGGCGAGGGTGTCCCGGAAGCCTTCCAGGTCGGCGGCCAGCTGGGGGCTCGCGTCCTGGGGGATGTCCTGGCCGGCGGTGATGTCCCAGTAGCGGTAGCCCTGGAACGCGGGGAGCGGCGCGGGCATGCCCAGGTGGAGGCCGATGACCGACTGGGGGTAGCGGTGGGCGAGCTGGGCGGCGACCAGGGCGCCGTAGTCGGAGCCGCAGACCGCGTACCGCTCGTGCCCGAGGGTTTCGGTCATGAGGGTGTGGAAGCGGTCGGCCATGTCGACGTAGTTCTCGCGCCCGTTGGTGAGCGGGGTGGAGAAGCCGAAGCCCGGCAGGGACGGGATGATCACTTCGAAGGCGTCGGTCGGGTCGCCGCCGTGCGCGGCCGGGTCGGCGAGCGGCCCCAGCACCCTGGTCCAGTCGAGGAAGGTCCAGGGCCAGCCGTGGGTGAGGATCAGCGGCGTCGGTTCCGGGCCCTTGCCCAGCTCGCGCACGAAGTGGACCGGTGTCCCGCCGATGTCGAGGCGATGGTGGGTGTATGCGGTGTTCAGCCGCTTCTCTGCAGCCCGCCAGTCGAAGCCGTCAGCCCAGAGTTCCACCAGCCGGCGCAGGTACGCCGTGGACAGACCGTACTTCTCGTCCTCGTTGTTCAGGTCGGGGGCGAACCGGGTGGCTCGCAGCCGGGTCTGCAGGTCGTCCAGCTCGGCCTGCGGGACCTCAATCGTGAACCGTGTGAGTTCGTCAGCCGTCATGGCGCCATCCTTCCAAAATCAGCAGTGAAGCCAACAAAGACGACGCTATAGGGCAAAAAGGTCAGATTCCGTCCTAGAGGCGACGCCGCAGACTGGTTCACCGGACCGGAGGCACCCGCCCGAAGATCCTTTCACTAGGGGTTCTACGGCGTCGTTGCCCCCTGCACGACTCGACACCACGTAGCTGCCGCCGCCCTGCTCACAGCAGCAGCCTTCGGCAGCGCAGGCACCGCACATGCGACCAGCGTCATCGGCTTCGGGAACGAGACCTCGGACAACAGGTGCGCCAGCCTTGCCGGGCACGGTGTCGCAAGGGGCGTGGACGCTGCCGGCCCGGGCAGCGGCAATACGGTTGCGCTGAGGGTGCTCGGACCTGCGAACGACTGTGGTGACCTGGGTCTGCCGGAAGAGAGCGAGGAAGCTTCCGATGCGAACTCCTACGGCGGGTACGGCGGGGGAGCGGGGTGAATGCCATCATTGCCGCCTCGTCCTGTGTGGTGCGGCGCGGGCGTCCCTATTCTGCGTCCGTAGGGTCACCCCGACCCGCACCGGGCAGAACGGCGTAATCACCGATCCGGTCACACGCCCCATCGAACGGTCCCTGGCGCGCCCGTGTCTCCACCGTTTCATACGCCGCCTGCACAGGCCTCCGAGGCGAGCGGGATGGCCCTCATCTCGTGCATACGCGTGAGCCGCTGCCGGGTGCACGTCATGGGCCCCCGGAGAGGCCGCTGCCTCGGTGGAGCCGGTTCCCTCTTCCCTGCCGCGGGAGGAGGGAACGCTTTGCCCCGGCCGGCTCTCGGCGAGCGGGGACGGGACGGGCGGCGCGGCCCCCGTAGGACGCGCCTGTCCCGGCTCAGCGTCACGGATGCAGAGTCGAACAGGTCCTCGTCCTTCCGGCGGCTGGGTGGTCACAGGCCATCGCTGGGGGTGGGGTTGTTGCCGGGTGGTCTTCCCCTTGGGAGTACCCGAGTACCCGGGGTACGGGCATGCCCCAGGGGGGAGGCCAGTCCCGGGCCTGTGCTGCGCCTCGTCCGGGACGGGTACCACGCTGCTGCGCGAGGGGTGTCGGCCCGGTGGGTGCGGCGAGGGCCCCAGCGGGTTCCGTGTGGGTGACGCGGGGCTACGCAGATGACCACGGCCCCGGTGTCTCTCCTGCGCGGCACCCGTGACCGTGAGGGCAGTAACCCGAGGGCGGGGCACGACGATCCAGCTGCCGGCCCCTGCGGCACGCACTCCCGTGCGACCGCCCCCGCCGTGGGGTGCGGCCGCCGAATACGGTTCCCACCCGGCGGCGGCACCGACGTGCAGGTGCGGGCTGCCTGGGCCCGCACGGTGCTGGCCGTGGTGCACAACGCGCCGGCGACCGGTGCTTTCCCTGTGACGGCGCCGGGCTCGCCTGCTAGCCCCTTGTGGGAGCCGGCGGCTGGGCAAGCCCTGAGCCGGGGCAGCTCGCGCGAGCTGCCCC